>JAVEVZ010000124.1:0-8561 GCA_034004805.1 Spongiibacteraceae bacterium
GCGCTTGTGAAAACGCCAGCGACCGTCGTGGCGTTCAAACACGTCGTGATAGCGCCCTGCAATTATCGGCTGTAAAAGAAGGCCCGGGCAGGACTGGAACACAGTGAAGCGGGAGCGCGCGGTGGCTGCGAGCCCATCGTCACCGATCTCAATATAAACGTTACTGGTCAGGTGCTGGGTGGCGGGCGTGGATTGCGGGTCATCCTGATCAGCCGGCTTCCCGTCTTTGTAGAAGATCACGGCGCTGAAGAACTCGCGCACCTGCTTGGCGCCGTATGCCGTATTGGTCAGTCCGTCGACGCTGACTGTACAGTGTTCAAACAAGGCTGCGACTGCATCCAGGTCGCCCCTGTCCAGCGCGTCAGTATAGGCAAACATCAGGCCGCGGATCTCGTTCCTGGCATCCGAATGATTGGTCATGGAAACGCTCCGGTATGAAATAGAAGTCGGGTTGGTCGCCGCTTCAGCGCGGCGTTGCAGCCTTTGATCTCAGCTGTTGCTCGTCGCCTGAGTAGTAAAACCTCAGGTGTTCGATGCGGCCTCGCGCCCCGCAACGCGGCCGATAGCCAGCGCGTCGGCGATATGAAATCCGCCGTCCTTTCCCCAGCTGTAAGTGGAGCTTACGGATCCCGCCGCATACAGCCCCTTGATGGGATTCCTATACGGGTCGAGAACGCGTGCGCGGCCATCCCGCCGCGGCCCACCGTTGGTCCAGCCCAGCAGGGGCGGGCTGGATAGCGCATAGTAGGGTGGCTCCGACAGGGGGTCCAGGGTGCCGGGTAGCCGGTTGAACATGCCGTCGGAGCCCGAGCGGCACGCCTCGTTGTAGCGCGCCACAGTGTCCTCGAGAACAGCTTTATCCAGTGAAAGTATGTCCGCGAGCTCTGCGATGGTGTTCGCCCGCTTGATCCAGCCCTGCGCTATCTCGGCCGAATTGTCTGCACTCCAGTTGTAGCCATCCATCAGCGCCCGCCAACCGATCGGCAGAATTTCCAGGGGCGGGCTGAGGGGGCCGGCGCGACGCAGTTTTTCATCAAAAATGACATGCATCGCGTGCAGGGGAAACCGTTCGTAGCGCCCGTGGTGGACCACATGGCCATGGCGGGGCCAGGCGGACTCGTCGGCAAATCGCCGCGCGTCCGGCGCGACATACAGATAGCTGTTGGGGCCGTCGGGGAGCGGCAGGGCCAGGTAGTAGCCGGCCTTTCCGTCGCCCTTGATGCCGGTGATAGTCAGCATGCTCTGCATATTCCACAGGTCGGCGCCGACCTTTTGCGCCATGCGATGTCCGTCGCCGGTATTGGCCTGGGCGCCCCACAGTACCGCGTCGGCCAGCCCCAGATAATTGCGCACCATTTCCTCGTCCGCTTCGAAGCCGCCAGTGGCAAGAATCACGCCGCCGCGGGCCCGCACCGTGTATTGCTGACCGCCGTGCTCGACGATGACGCCGACAACCGCCCCGTTTTCATGGTGCTGTACAAGGGCCAGGGCAGGCGTTGAAAACCTGATGGCGATGCCTCTGCTCACTGCAGTGGTTGCAAGAAAGTTGTACAGCGAAAAATTGCCCAACTCGCCGTTGACCAGATCCATGCCGCCATAACAGTCGCTTCCCGGCAACTCAGGGTATTCCGGGGTGGTGTGAAACGCGTCGCTGGTCACGACCCTGGCGCCCAGTGAGCGCAGCCAGTCAGAGTTTCGCATGGTCTCTGCTGCCCAGGTTTCGACGACATCGTCGGGCACTGAAAATTCCGCGCACAACGAACGGAGATAGGTGGCGGCGCGTGCCTGGCCCACATTGACGAACCAGCCACCTCCGGACACCCGCGTGTTACCGCCGGCGGTATCCCGTGGACATTTTTCAATCACCAGTACACTGGCGCCGCTTTGCTGCGCGGCCAGGGCGGCGGCATAGCCCGCTGCACCAGCGCCCACAATCACGACATCAAATGTCTCATCGTCCTTAATGCCCACAATGCACCCCACGCATATACAAAAGACTGAAACAGATCCCGTTTCGCGCAAAGCCTGGCATTCTCGGCCGTTCGTTAACCTGGGACGGGAAGCAGTGCGCGCAGAATCCGGCCATGGGCAACCATAGGCAAGTTCGAGTCCCTTGGGTATGGGTCAATTGACCCATTGTGACAGGGCAGGCTTTGGACGTACGGTTGATGGAGTTGCCAGGCACAGCATGCTGCAGCATGAAAACTAAAACCCGATATGCCTAAGGGAGTCACACAATATGAAAGACAATGGGAGATGGCCGGCGAAAAACGGTCAGGGAAAACCTCTGGCTCTCAGCCTGATAGTGGTGGCGGGCGCTCTAAGCCCTTTGCATCTGCACGCGCAGGGAGATATCAGATCCCTCGAAGAGGTGGTGGTAACTGCACAAAAACGGGAGCAGAGCCTGCGGGATGTGCCATCCACCGTAAATGTGTTGTCGGAAGAAGCCCTTCGAGCATCCAGTGTCACCGAGGTGAACCAGTAGACGGAGATGACGCCCGGTGTGTTTATCAATTCCGCCCAGACCGGTCGCAATACCAAAATCAAGATCAGGGGCGTGGGCCCCGACGAAGGCTCTAATATTCGGCCGTCGATCGGGTTTTTCTACAACGATATTCCACTTATGACCCAGTTGCAGGGTGGCCAGTCCGTAGCTTCCGACCTTGACCTGGGCGATGTAACGCGAGTCGAGATATTGAAGGGGCCGCAGTCTACGCTTTTTGGTGAATCGGTATCGGCCGGTGCCATTGCCTTTTATACGAGACGGCCCAAGCTTGATGAAGGCTGGAACGGCAAACTCTCGGTCAATTACGGTACGCACAATTTGCGCCAGTACCGGGCGGCAGTGGGCGGCGATCTGGCCAGCAGTGTGGCGTTCAGGGTCGCGGCGTATGACAACCGGATAGAAGATCAGGTTTTAAATACGCTAGACAATTCCCGCAGAGAGCTGGGGTCCGACGGCTTCTCTGCGCAGCTGCTGTATGAACCCATTGAAAGCCTGCAGATGATTCTGGAATACAACCGTCGAAACAGCACCCAGGACGGTGGCGCCGTTGATGGCCTGGATATTATCAGCTATGGCGCTCAATCCATCACCGAGGCCGCAAACAGGGGGATTACGCTGACGCCGCCGGACCCCTTTGATCGCAAGGTCCAGATGCTGTTTCCGCTGACCGAGAAAATGCGCAACGAGTTGGTGTCTCTGCATATTGATTATGAGATCAGTGCGGACTGGAGCCTGACGTCGATCACTGCTCACCAGATGAATAAAGATCATTACGGCGGCGGTGCTCCGCTTGGTGGCTATAACGCCAGCAACGGTGTAACCGAAGGCTTTTACGCCCAGGGCGATCAGGAGATTGACTACACCACATCGGAGCTGCGTTTTAATTACGACAGCGATTCCCTCACCTCCATGTTTGGTATTTTTGTCTCCAAATATGATGCCCCCGGCACTCGCGGCGACTTCGGTTTTGTGTTTCCCGGTTCGGTCTTTCCCATCGCGCAGTATATTGAGCTGGATAAAGACATGTACTCGTTCTTTACCCATAACTCGTGGCGTTTTTCTCCGCAGTGGGAACTGGTGGCCGGCCTGCGCTACACCGTCGAGGAGGCCGATGGCCGAAACGGGCTGGAGAACTTCCAGGGTATTTATTCAGGCCTGCCGCTGGATATCACCGCGTTCGATAAAACTTCATCGAAGGAAGATGCGTGGGGTGGCACACTGAAAATGCTGTATCACCTCAATGACGACGTCACCGTGTACGCCGGTGTCGACCGCGGTTTCCGCCTCGGCGGTATCAATAACCTGGGCGAGCCCAACTACGACACCGAGGTGGCCCTCAATATAGAGGCCGGCCTGAAAGGTTTTTTCCTCGACCGGACCCTGCAGATGGGCGCCTCCATTTATCACACGGACTACGATGGCTATCAGGCGGTGCTGTACAACTCGGAGGCCTTCACCTTTATTACCCAGAACGCGGATGTCACCGGCCAGGGGCTTGAACTGGAGCTCCGCTGGCTGGCCACCAACAACCTCGACGTTGAATTCAACGCCCTGTACAACCGGGTTGAGTACGACAGTTATTTCGGTGCCAGCTGCGACAATTACCAGAACGCCTATGGCACCTGTCCCAACATTCCGGTTGCCGGTGCACAGGACCTGAGCGGCGTTGACCTGCCTGCGTCTCCGAAATGGTCGGGCAACCTGGCAGTGCAGTACCACGGGGTAATCCCGAATGGCGGTGCGCAGTGGTATCTGCGGGGTGAGTATGTGTATCGCAGTCAGTCTTATGCGCACTCGGTGGGCGTGGGCGGTGATCCCATCCAGCGCATCGATGGCTACGGCCTGTTCAACGCAAGCCTGGGCTTCGAGTTTCCGGGTGGCTGGTCACTGAAACTCTGGGGCAAGAACCTCACCGACAAGGACTACTTCACCGACATCGCGCGCCAACCGGTGGGTTCCGAGCCCGAGTATGTGCAGGCGCGCATTGGCTGGGAGAGAAGCTACGGCGCGACGCTCGGTTATGAGTTCTAGGGAGTCTCTGGAGGGTGCCGCCGCGCTCGTTCCAGAGTGCGGTTGGCGAATAACGAGCGAAGCGTGTTGGTGGGCCTTGCAGGACTTGAACCTGCGACCAATCGATTATGAGTCGACTGCTCTAACCAACTGAGCTAAAGGCCCCGAGTGCCACGGCGTGTGACGAGGGGTCGGATTATATCGGAGAAAAAGGCACATGGCACGACCCGGGGTGGGGGTCGTGCCGTTATTACCCGTTGTACTACCAGCTGATTTCGATCTCGATACTGGACTCGTCGCTGCCAATTTCCACTTCGAACTCTACGCTCACCTGATCCGGTACACGGAGCTGAAGCTTTTTGCCGTTTTGCATCAGGTCCAGACCGTTGTGCCTGGACAGTGAGTCAGCAATGTCTCTGAGTAAGTCAGCGGCTTTTTCGCGCTGCATCCTGTGCTTTTCGGTGATTTCCAGCAGTTCCATAGCGCCTCCGGATTGCTCAGTTTGCCTGTTAAGGTTAGGGACTGGTCGGGGTAGGTCTGTCACGCCGGGAGGAAAAGCCGCCGCAGTCGTGTACTGGGGCGGCTTGCAGGCGCTTTATTCGTCGAGGAAGCTGCGCAGGTGATCGGAGCGCGAGGGGTGGCGCAGTTTGCGCAGCGCCTTGGCTTCGATCTGGCGGATGCGCTCGCGGGTGACGTCGAACTGCTTGCCCACTTCTTCCAGCGTGTGGTCGGTGTTCATGTCGATGCCGAAACGCATGCGCAGCACTTTGGCTTCGCGGGCGGTCAGGCCGGACAGCACCTGGCGGGTGGCCTCGCGCAGGCCTTCCACGGTGGCGGAGTCGATGGGCGAGCTGATAGTGGTGTCTTCGATAAAGTCACCCAGGTGCGAGTCTTCATCGTCGCCGATGGGCGTCTCCATGGAGATCGGCTCCTTGGCGATCTTGAGCACCTTGCGCACCTTGTCTTCCGGCATTTCCATGCGCTCGCCCAGTTCCTCGGGCGTGGGCTCGCGGCCCATCTCCTGCAGCATCTGCCGCGAGATGCGGTTGAGCTTGTTGATGGTTTCGATCATGTGCACCGGAATCCGGATGGTGCGCGCCTGGTCCGCGATGGAGCGGGTGATGGCCTGGCGTATCCACCAGGTGGCATAGGTCGAGAACTTATAGCCGCGGCGGTATTCGAACTTGTCCACGGCCTTCATCAGGCCGATGTTGCCCTCCTGGATCAGGTCCAGGAACTGCAGGCCGCGGTTGGTGTATTTCTTGGCGATGGAGATCACCAGACGCAGGTTGGCCTCGACCATTTCTTTCTTGGCGCGCCGCGAGCGTGCTTCGCCGATGGACATGCGGCGGTTGATTTCCTTGATGTCTGCAATGGTCAGATCGGTTTCGTCTTCGATCTGCTTGATGCGGCGCTGGGCGCGCAGGACTTCGTCGCGCACGGCCTCGAGCTTTTTGGCGTAGGGCTTGCCGCTGGCGATCTGGGTATCGATCCACTTCAGGTTGGTTTCGTTGCCCTGGAACTCGTGGATGAATACGCGGCGATCCATGCCCGCACTGCGCACACAGGCGCGCACGATGGCTTTCTCCTGTTCGCGGATCTGGCTCAGGGTGTCGCGTACGCGGACAATCAGGGGGTCGAACAGGCGTGGCGTCAGCTTGAAATACTTGAACAGCTCGCCCAGTTGCATCAGTTCCTTGGCGGTCTGCTTGCTGTAGCGGCCGTGCTTGGCAATGGAGCGTTCGACCTTGGCGAACTGCTTCTGCATTTCCGTGAAGCGCCGGTTGGCCTCCTCGGGATCCGGGCCGGTATCGGCGACTTCCTCCTCGGCGTCGGTGCCGCTCTTGGCGGCCTCTTCGGCACGGGCGGCGGCGACTTCGGCCGCGGAGGGCACGTGGTCGGCGGGGTCCAGGTAGCCGATCATCACGTCGGTAAGCTTGCGCTCCTCGGTGGCGACCAGGCTGTATTCGTGCAGTACGTCGCCGACGATGCCGGGGAAGTAGGCCATGGCGGCCATCAGCTCGCGGATACCTTCTTCGATGCGCTTGGCGATGGCGATTTCGCCTTCGCGGGTCAGCAGCTCGACGGTGCCCATCTCGCGCATGTACATGCGCACGGGGTCGGTGGTGCGGCCGGCTTCGGTCTCGACGGCGGCCAGTGCGGCGGCAGCTTCGGCGGCGGCAATGTCGTCCGGCGAGTCACTCTCGCTGCTCATAAGCAGCGTGTCGGCGTCCGGGGTTTCCTCGAACACCTGGATACCCAGATCGTTGATCATCTGGATAATTTCTTCGACCTGATCCGGATCGGAGATGTCTTCGGGCAGGTGGTCGTTGACCTCGGCGTAGGTCAGATAGCCCTGTTCCTTGCCCTTGGCAATCAGATCCTTGAGGCGAGACTTCTGGGAGGTTCCACTCATTCCGTTCGGCACTCGAAGCTGGAGGGATGAAAAATAGCCGGCAATGATAACTCAAATGGGGGCTGATCCGCCATTTGCAAGTGCTGTCGGCCCGGGGGTGGAGTCCTGGTGTTGGTAACTACTTACTGTGCTTGCGCTACTTGCTGTGCTTGCGCTGCAGGAGCTGTCTGAGCTGTTCCAGCTCGGCCAACTGGGACTCGGTCAATGCAGCGTAGTCGCTGCCGCGGAATTTGTCGACCAGGCGGTCCAGATCCTGGCGGGTTCTGAGGGACTGCAGGTGTTTCAGGGTGTCGGTCAGCTCGCGGGCAGCGCCGTCCCGGGGGATAAAGTAGGTCTGCTTGATGGCGCGGCTGATGATGCTGTGGGCGGGCTCCTCCCACCACTGGCCCAGCAGCATATGGGTACTGGACTCGGGGCGCCGGCGCAGCAGGGCCAGCACCTCGCGCAGCAGGCTCGCGTCATCGCCGGACAGATGGTCCAGCTCGAGGTCGTCGGCCACGGTCTGGGCCAGCTGCGGGAACAGGATCAGCAGCCCGAGCGCATAGAGCACAGGGTTGCGGGCCTCGTCGCGGCGCGGCATCGGTGGGCGGGCGCGGGGCGGCCGCGCAGTCTCGCGGTCGTGTTGATACTGGCGCTCGCCAGGCGCTGTGGGGGTGTGCTGGATGGATGAAGCCGGCTCGAGCGCTGGCGCGGGCTGGGCGATGGCGGCCTGCAGCTGCTGCGGGCTCAGGCCGGTCAGGCGTCCCAGTTCCTGAAACATCAGGCTGCGGTATACGCCGTCCGGCAGGGTCTGCAGCAGTGGCGCGGCGGCCTTGCTGAGTCGGGCGCGGCCCTCCATGGTGGCCAGGTCCAGCCCGGTGCTGAGGCTGTCAAACAGGTAGCGCTCCAGGGGCAGGGCCTGGCTGACGCGCTGTTCGAAGGCGGCGGCGCCCTCCCTGCGCACCAGGGTGTCGGGATCCTCGCCCTCGGGCAGGAACAGAAAGCGCGCCTGGCGGCCGTCGATCATGGCGGGCAGGCAGGTTTCCAGGGCCCGCGTTGCCGCCCGCCGTCCGGCGTCGTCGCCGTCGAAGCAGAACACCACCTCGTGGACGTGGCGGAACAGTTTCTGGAGATGCTCCTCGCTGGTGGCGGTGCCCAGGGTCGCCCCGGCCCAGCCGATGCCGTGCTGGGCCAGGGCCACCACGTCCATATAGCCCTCCACCACCAGCATGCGCGGCAGGTGGCGGTGGCGCTTGCGGGCCTGGTACAGACCGTACAGTTCGCGGCCCTTGTGGAATATGGGTGTCTCGGGGGAATTCAGGTACTTGGGCTTGTCGTCGCCCAGCACCCGGCCGCCAAAGGCGATAACGCGGCCGCGGTTGTCGCGGATCGGAAACATGACCCGGTCGCGGAACCGGTCGTAGAGCTTGCCGTCGTCCTTGGCGATCAACAGGCCGGCCTCGGTCAGCAGCTCACGGCTGGCGGGGGTGTCGCCCAGGGCGTCCAGCAGGTTGGTCCAGCCGGGTGGCGCGAAACCCAGTTCGTAATCGCGGGCGATTTCGCCGCTCAGGCCGCGGCCCTTGAGGTAGTCCCGGGCACGACCGGCCTGGGGGTGCTGGCGCAGCTGGAGCTGGTAGAAGCGGTTGGCGG
>JAVEVZ010000125.1:0-8546 GCA_034004805.1 Spongiibacteraceae bacterium
TGTATTCGATAATCCGGTCCGCGCCGTCGAGGCTCAACCGCCCCGCGGCGTTGTCGAGCTCCATGACCGAATCAATCACGGCGCAGGTCTTCGAATCCGGATCCTTGACCACATAGGAGAAGGTATTGGTGTCCTCGTCAAAAAACGGCACCACTTCAGGCTTCTGCTTGAGATCAACGGCAAACGGTATGTCCTTCATGCGTATCTCCTTGTTGCGACAGGGCCTCGGGGCACGGCCACAATAACGGTATCGAATTTCAAGCATCGCTGCCCGGCTAATATCGCGGCAAACAGTACCTGGGCGCATCTGCCGGCGCGCCGTACCGGCCGACAACGCTATTCATAGGACAGCGCGGTGCTCTTGCCGCGGAACACGCGGTAGATAAAGACCGTATAACCCAGGATCATCGGCAGCGTCAGCGCCACACCGACGAGCGTGAACTGCAGCGAACTCACCGAGGCGGCGGCCTCCCAGATGGTCATCCGGTCGATAATGATTTGGGGAAACAGGCTGTAACCCAGCCCCAGGCTGGCCATCACGCACACCACCACAGTCAGTGCGTAGAGCCACCAGCTGCGGCCCTGATAGATGCGTTCGTCGCGATACAGCACCTGGACGATGGCGGCAAAGGCCAGCGCACAGACCAACGGGATCGGCGCCAGCACCACAACATTGGGCCAACTGAACCACTTCCCCGCGATGGTGACGCTGATCAGAGGCGTAGCCACCGACACCAGTACCAGACCCAGCGCCATCGGCCACACTGCCTTGCGCGCCCACAGCACCGCTTTGTGCTGAAGCGCACCCTCCGCCTTGATCAGCAGCCAACCGCAGCCCAGCACCAGATACAGCGCCGGCAGCGTCAACGCAATCAATGCTGCAAACAGCAAGCTGGTGGGCGTGGACTGCAGGCCCGTGATATAGGCTCCCAGCATCCAGCCCTGCGCCATGGAAGCGACCAGGGAGCCGCCAAAAAACGCGCGGTTCCACAGCGCCTTGTGCCGGTCGCCGGCCTTGACCCGCAGGTCGAAGGCGACGCCGCGCAGGATCAGCGCCATCAGCATCAGTGTCACCGGCACATAGAGCGTGCTCAACACAATGCCGTGAGCGAGGGGGAAGGCGATCAGCAACACGCCCACGCCCAGCACGATCCAGGTCTCATTGGCGTCCCAGAACGGGCCGAGCGAGGACACCATCATGTCCTTCTCGTCCTCCTCCGCCAGCGGCAGCAACATGCCCACGCCCAGATCGTAGCCGTCCAGAATCACGTAGATCAGCAGCGCTACGCCCATAATGACCATATAGATAATCGGCAGCCAGTATTCCATCGCTCAGACCTCCTCGCCGCGGGCGGACAGTTTGGGACCGAACGATACCGGGCCCAGGGCCAGTGAAGCCGCTGGCTTAAGCGACAGGTGACGAATCGCGGCGACGTAGAACGCCAGCAGAAAAAGATACAGAAACACGTAGCCCAGCAGCGTGCCGGTCAGGGTGGCACTGCTGTGATCCGCGACCACGTCCTTGACCAGCAGCACCCCCTCGACGATCCAGGGCTGGCGGCCGATCTCGGTCACGTACCAGCCGGCCAGCACCGCCACCCAGCCGGAGAACGTCATCCAGGACAGGGCATGCAGCAGGGGCCGGCCCGCGCGCCGATTCCCGCGCAGCTCCCAGGCAGCCCACCAGCCCACCACCAGCATCAGCACACCGACCAGCAGCATGACCCGGAACGACCAGAACACCAGCGCAACCGGCGGGTGCTCGCCGACGAAGTCGTTGAGGCCCTGCACTTTGCCTTTCGCGTCGTGGGTCAGTATCAGACTGGCGGCATAGGGCACCTCCAGGGCGAAACGGTTGCTGCGGCTTTTTTCATCCGGCCAGGCCACCATCACAAAGGGTGCACCCTCCTCGGTATCCCAGAGCGCCTCCATGGCAGCCACCTTGGCGGGCTGATGCTCCAGCGTATTGAGACCGTGCAGGTCGCCGAGAAATATCTGCAACGGCGCCATGATCGCCGCCACTATCACCCCGACGCGCATGACCTTCCAGGTGCCAGGTCCATCCATGCCCCGGAGCGCCCGCCAGGCACTGACTCCGGCGACCAGAAATGCGCTGGTAAGAATTGATGCGGCCAGCATATGCAGAAAACGGTAGGGAAAAGACGGATTGAAAATCACCGCCCACCAGCTCTCCACCATGACCACGCCTTCCTCCAGGCGATAACCGGTGGGTGTCTGCATCCAGGAGTTGAGACTCAGTATCCAGAACGCCGACAGCGCGGTGCCGAAAGCGACCAGAAAAGTGCTGATCAGGTGCATACGATTGGAGACCCGATCCTTGCCGAACAACATGATGCCCAGGAAGGAAGCCTCCAGGAAAAAGGCCGTCAGCACCTCGTAGCCCAGCAATGGACCGGCGACGTTGCCTGCCCGCTCCATAAAACCCGGCCAGTTGGTGCCGAACTGAAAGCTCATGGTGATGCCTGATACCACGCCCATGGCGAAGGTCAGGGCAAAGATCTTAACCCAGAAAAAATAGGCGTACTCCCAGGTTTTGTCGCCGGTGCGCGTATAGCGCCAGCGGAAGAACAGCAGCAGCCAGGCCAGGCCGATGGAAATGGCCGGAAACAGGATATGAAAGCTGATATTGGCCGCGAACTGGATTCGCGCGAGTATCAGGGGATCAAGAATCATGGGCATCTCCAGCAATCCGTCTGACGTGACCAGCGCTCCCGCCCTAAACGGCGTCAGCGCACCCGGGAACTCCTGAAGAACTGCTGCACCTGACACCCGGCGCGCTGGCGGCTCGGGACTGCGGGTTTATTCCCGTAAGAACGCCATGCCCTGCTCGCCCGATTCCTGTTCGGGCCACCCCACCTGGCTTCGCGCGCCAGGTTCTTCAGAGGCTCTGCCGGCTCCTGATTCTGCTTTGCAATCACAGCCGGCGGCAAGACTATAACAAAGCCCGCCGGCGGTGGCCCACCTGTCTTCGCTCACCGGCGCCCGCAAAGGCGTCTTGAGCGCTTTTTCTACAGCACGTGTTTTATCACCTCTATAACACCTTCTCTATGGCCGTGCTGATCTCTTTACCCAGGGGTTGAATCTTGCTGGAAAAGTGCGCCACGACATTGCCGTCGCGGTCCACCAGGTATTTGTTGAAATTCCATCGCGGCTCACCCTGGGCGGCATTCAACGCCTTGAACAGCGGGTGAGCGTTGTCGCCGGTGACATCGACGGTTTCGGTCATGGTGAAGGTCACGCCGTAGTTGACGTAGCAGACCTCCGCAGTCTCGGCTTCGGTATCGGCCTCCTGACGGAAGGAGTCGGAAGGCACGCCCACCAGCACCAGGCCCCGGTCCTTGTAGCGCTGGTACAGCGCTTCGAGCGTCTTGAACTGTTTGGTATAGCCGCAGTGACTGGCGGTATTGATAAACAGAATCGGCTGGCCGGCGTACGCCTCACAGAAATTGATCGACTCGCTGCTGCGCAGCTTGCGCATGGACTGATCCAGCCAATCGGGGCAGGCTGCGGCTGCGTCGACCGCCACTCCCCCCAGCAGTGCCGCCAGCGCATATCTGGTTAACGCTTGCATAGTCGTATCCTCTCGCTATTGATGGCATCGCATTAATTGCTGCCTCGCGTTATTACGGCACAATCGCCGCGCCGGATCGCCGGATCGCCGGATCGGCCGCTAATGCCAGCGGCGCCGGCCCGATCAGCCATTGTCAGCCTGCGCGCAGCCGATACACTGGCGCCTTCGCCCGGAGACTCATTATGCAACGCAACCCAGACTTTACTACCGAACAACGCGAAGCGTTGATCGAGATGGTTCAGGCCCTGCGCCAGACCCTGGAACTCAGCGCAACGCTCAACGCCGATCCCGATACCCTGCGCGCGCTGGCGGCGCAGGCGCGCGCCCTGAACGACGCCATGGCGCCACACACCGGCAACAAGGTCATGGAGCATTTCAACGCTCAGCCGGGCGAAGATCTCAATGCCTTGCTGCCCTACAGCCCCGTCACCGGGCGCTTTCACGCCATGGCCGCACCGCTGGAACTGCGCAGGGAAGGCGAACTGCTGATAGGCGATGTGACCCTGGGGAAAATCTACGAAGGTCCGCCCGGCTGTGTGCACGGCGCCTGGGTCGCCGCAATCTATGACCAGATTCTGGCTTTTGCCGGTATGGTCAATGGCACCGGCGGGCCCACTGCCAACCTCAAGGTGGATTTCCTGAAGCCGACACCGCTGTTCAAGCCGCTGCGCTTCGAAACGCGCGTCGACACCATCGAAGACCGCAAGGTGTTTGTCAGTGGCCAGTGTGTGTCCGATGGCGTTGTAGTCAGTAAATGCACGGGCCTGTTTATCCATTACCAGCCCCGCTAATCCGGCGAACGTCCCGCCGCCAGAGTGACACTGTTAGAATGGCGCCCTCCCAATAGCCACAGATTGTTGATTTGCCATGCTTGCCAGCCTTTTGTTCGCCGCCGCCGCTGCCGCCACCATCGAAACCACGGTGGTGACGGCCAGCCGCCTTTCTGACGACATCGACAATCTCGCGACCTCTATTGCAGTGGTCGACGAGGACGCGATCCAGCGCGTACAACCGGTACATCCCAGCGAATTGCTGAACCGGGTGCCCGGCATCTGGATCAGCCGCGGCAACGGCCAGGAACATCTCACGGCAATCCGCTCACCGGTACTGACCGGCGCCGGCAGTTGCGGCTCCTTCTACATCGCCGAAGATGGCATACCGGTGCGCGGCGTGGGCTTCTGCAACGTCAACCAGCTGTTTGATCTCAATATGGAACAGGCGGGCCGGGTCGAAGTATTGCGCGGGCCCGGTACCGCGGTGCACGGCTCCAACGCCCTGCACGGGGTTATCAACGCCATCAGTGCCGCGCCCGACCTCGACGACCGCTACCTCACCCTGGAAGGCGGGCCCCACGACTACTACCGTGTCAGCGTAAGCTCCAGCACCGAGCAGGCACGCCTCAACTTCAACGCGGCCCACGACGGCGGCTACAAGCACGATTCCGGCTTCGACCAGCAGAAGCTCACCCTGCGCCAGAACACCGGCCGCGACGCCATCGTCGTGCAGAACGTGTTGAGCGTCAGCAACCTCAACCAGGAAACCGCGGGCTATATCCAGGGCAAAAACAGCTACCGGGACAGCGCCCGCAAGCGCGAAAACCCCAACCCTGAAGCCTACAGAGACAGCGTTTCGGCCCGCTTCTACAGCCGGATCAGCGCGCCGCTGGACAACGGCATGGCCTGGCAGCTCACCCCCTACCTGCGCTATACCGACATGCGCTTCCTGCAGCACTTTCTGCCGGGCCTGCCGCTGGAGGAAAACGGCCAGACCGGCGGTGGCGTACAGAGCGCGCTGACCGGCAGCTGGTCCGAGGTGAACTGGCAGACGGGGCTGGACCTCGAATACACCCGCGGCTGGCTGCAGCAGACCCAGGTGGACACCGTCGGTGGCTTTCTCGGCACGGTTCTGCCCCCCGGCAAGCACTACGATTACACGGTGGATGCGACAGTCGCTGCGCTGTACGCCAAGGCGGACATGCCGCTGACCGAGCGCCTGCAACTGCTGGGCGGCCTGCGTGTGGAGTCCGTAAATTACGACTACGACAACAAGATGCTGGCCGGCAACACCCGCGATGATGGCACTCCCTGCAGCAACGTGAACGGCTGCCGCTATACCCGCCCGGCCGACCGCGACGACCATTTCAGCAACTGGTCGGCGCATCTGGGGCTGGTATTTCAGGCCACCGAGCACAACACCTTGTTCGCCAATGTCGCCGACGGCTTCCGCGCGCCGGAAACCGCCGAACTCTACCGCCTGCAGAACGGCCAGCGGGTCGCGGATATCGACAGCGAACAACTGACCAGCGTCGAGTTCGGCTGGCGCCATCACCGCCCCGGTCTGCGCTCCCAGCTGGTGGCGTACTGGATGGACAAACGCGACGTGATCTTTCAGGACAACAACCGCCAGAACGTGAGCGGCGCGGAAACCCGCCACGAAGGGGTTGAGATGGAACTGCAATGGCAGCTCCACACCCAGTGGGCCGTCCACGCCAGCGCCAGCTACAGCCGCCAGCGCTATGACAACAACGCCACCGATGGCATCAGCCCCGGGACGGTGATCAGGGGCAACGATATCGACACCGCACCGCGCCGGCAGGCCGAGGTGGAGCTGGTCTGGACCCCGCAATCCGGCACCGATATCGCCCTGGAATGGGTGTATCTGGACCGCTATTACCTGGATCCCGAGAATGACCACCGCTACACAGGCCACGACCTGCTCAACCTGCGCCTGCGTCAGCAGCTGGGCGACCAGTTGAGCGTGGGCATGCGGGTACTGAACCTCACCGACGAAGACTACGCCGAGCGCGCCGACTACGCCTTCAACAATTACCGCTACTTTGTGGGCGAGCCCCGCAGCGTCTATCTGGACCTGCGCTGGACCTTCTGACGGGCCCCTGGACCCGCAGCAAATGGGCGGCAAGGCGCGTCAGATACTTGTCAGGCTGAGCGCGGCCCGGCAACAGCGTCCGCTTTGTTGACGAACCGGACCCTGCTCAAAAAATACTCTGTGGGCTTGCTCACAGAACGTCCACGCGCCGATTGTCGGGTGGTGCCATCACCGCAATAGTGGGGCCGTTCCCTACGAGATTGCGATCATGCGTTGTCACCCTCTGAGCCACAGCCTGCTGATCTGCCTCGCCCTGGCCAGCGCAGGCAGCTGGGCGGACGACGGTGAGTTCGATCTGGAAGACGTGGTCGACGAGTTTGAGGTCAGGCAGCTCAGCCCCAACTTCGCCGTCCAGGGCTGGGCCATCAGTCCCGGCCTGCATCTGGGCCAGGCCCGGATAGCCGATGAAACCGGAGTGGGCATCGTGCTGGGCCACGGGCGTCACCAGTGGGGCTTCAGCAATATCGGCGTGGCCTATCACTTTCAGTTCTGAGCCGGCCGTTCTGCGCTGGCACCATTCCGCTGTACACCGCAACGCGCCATTCCCGGCCCGCAGCATCAGCGCAGCGGCGCATCCAGGCCACTAAAACAATTCCTGAGCGCGCGAATACAGTCGGGTTGTCGCCCGCGTGGAGGAAGCGCTGTTGATGCGGACACCCATGCGCACTCCGAGCACGGCCGGCGGCTCAGATGTCCGGTGCTGTCGTTCCTTCGAGGTTTCTTAACCGATCGGCCTTATACCCACCGCTTCCCGCACCCTGGCCAGTAGCGGTGCCGCAATGGCGCGCGCCTTCTGAGCACCCGCATGCAGCACGGCTTCGATATGGGCCGGATCGGCCATCAGGCTGTTGTAGCGCTCGCGCGCCGGCGCCAGCTCGGTATTGATCAGCGCTGCCAGTTCTTTCTTGGCCTGCCCCCAGCCGATACCTGCGGCGAACTGCTCGCGCATATACGCGGTCTGCTGTGGCGTGGCGAAGGCCTGCCAGATCTGGAAAACCGTGGAGTCGTCAGGGTTCTTGGGTTCGCCCGGTTCGAGCAGATTGGTGACGATCCTGTTGATCTGCTTCTGGAGTTTCTTCTCGTCCAGAAACAGCGGGATCGTATTGCCGTAACTCTTGCTCATCTTGCGGCCATCCAGGCCATTGAGCACCGCGACCTCGTCGCTGACCACTGCCTCCGGCAGGGTGAAGGTTTCGCCGTAATGATGGTTGAAGCGCTGGGCGATATCCTTCGCCATTTCGATATGCTGGATCTGGTCACGGCCCACGGGGATTTTTTCGCCGCCGAACATCAGGATATCGGCGGCCATCAGGATCGGGTAGCTGAACAGGCCCATGGTGACGCCGAAGTCCGGATCTTCACCGGCCTCCTCGTTGGCCTGTACCGCCGCCTTGTAGGCGTGCGCCCGGTTCATCAGGCCCTTGGCGGTCCAGCAGGTGAGAATCCAGCTCAGCTCCAGAATTTCCGGTACATCGGACTGACGGTAGAAAGTGGTCGCATCGGGGTTCAGTCCACAGGCCAGCCAGGTGGCGGCAATCTCCCGCGTGGATTGCGCCACCTGCTCGGGATCACTGCACTTGATCAGCGCGTGGTAGTTGGCAAGAAACAGAAAAGAATCGGTATTGGCGTCGCGGCTCGCGGCAATTGCGGGGCGTATCGCGCCCACATAATTGCCGAGATGCGGCGTGCCGGTGGTGGTGATGCCGGTGAGTACCCGTGTCTTGCCCATGTGCCTGCGCCAACTGCCAGTGTTAGGGGCCGGTATGATACCGACTCACCCTGCGAGGGGCTATGCCGGCGCCGTTTGACCGCCCAGGGCGCATTCTCTAAGCTCGCCGCTCAACCACGACTCACCCCCAACAACGACCTGCGAACAACACGCCGTGACCGGCCATTTCAGGAGCGACGACATGCCCGACTACCAGACCCTGACTCTCGACGTGGCGGACGGTGTCGCCAGAATCACCCTGAACCGGCCCGATGCCGCCAACAGTCTCAATGTGGCGATGGCGCGCGAGTTGCTGGCGGCCGCCCGGCAGTGCGACGGCAATCCGAACGTGCGCGCGGT
>JAVEVZ010000126.1:0-8450 GCA_034004805.1 Spongiibacteraceae bacterium
GGTCAAGAACAATCTCGCGCCCAGCATGGCCATCGCGGAGGCGGCTTCCGACGAGTTTGGCGCGCCGCTGTTCGACCTGAGTGCCTTTAATGTGGCGCTGGCACCCAAGGACCTGGTGGATCCCAAGCTGGCCCAGCAGCATCACGCCCTGCCGCTCTACAAGCGGGGCAACCGGCTGTTTCTGGCAGTGTCCGACCCCACCAACCTGCGCGCCATCGACGAAATCAAGTTCCACACCGGTGCCAGCACCGAGGCGATTCTGGTCGAGGAGCGGCTGCTGGCCGATGCCATCGCCAGATATGTCGAGGCCAATGACCGGCCGCTGGGCGATCTGGGCGAGCTGGATGACGCCAGCCTCGAAAACCTCGACATCGAGGCCGTCGACCAGGACGCCGGTGCGGCGGAAACAAGCTCGGAGATCGATGAAACCCCGATCGTGCGCTTCATTAACAAGGTGCTTGTGGACGCGATCAAGGGCGGGGCCTCGGATATCCACTTCGAGCCTTATGAGCGGAGCTACCGGGTGCGTTTTCGCACCGACGGCATTCTGCATGAGGTCACCCGGCCGCCGGTGAATATCGGCTCGCGGCTGGCGGCGCGCCTCAAAGTCATGTCCCAGATGGATATCTCCGAGCGGCGTGTGCCCCAGGACGGCCGCATAAAGATGAAGCTGTCCAAGAGTCGCGCTATCGATTTCCGGGTCAATACCCTGCCCACCCTGTGGGGCGAGAAGGTCGTGCTGCGGATACTGGACCCCAGCAGCGCTCAGATGGGCATCGACTCGCTGGGCTATGAGCCCGACCAGAAAGAGCTTTATATGAAGGCTCTCAGCCAGCCGCAGGGCATGATACTGGTCACCGGCCCCACCGGCTCTGGCAAGACTGTATCCCTTTACACCGGGCTGAATATCCTCAATACACCCGAGAGTAATATCTCCACCGCGGAAGATCCGGTGGAAATCAACCTGGAGGGCATCAACCAGGTCAACGTGAACAACCGGGTGGGTCTGGGCTTTGCCGAGGCCCTGCGCTCCTTCCTGCGTCAGGACCCGGACATCATCATGGTGGGCGAGATACGGGACCTGGAAACTGCCGAGATCGCCATCAAGGCTGCCCAGACCGGGCATATGGTGATGTCGACGCTGCACACCAACAGCGCTGCGGAAACCATCACCCGCCTGCTGAACATGGGTGTCGCAGCCTTCAACGTCGCCACGTCGGTCAACCTGATCATCGCCCAGCGCCTGGCGCGCAGACTTTGTCAGGAATGTGCGGTACCCGCCGAAATTCCCAAAGAGTTGCTGCTACAGGAAGGCTTTACGGAAGAACAACTGGAAACCGCGACTATACTCAAGCCCGTTGGCTGCCCCAAGTGCAAGAATGGCTACAAAGGCCGCACCGGGGTTTATGAAGTGGTTCGCATCACGCCGAAAATCTCGCGGATTATCATGGAGGGCGGCAACTCCATTGAGATTGCGGAAGCAGCCCGCGCCGAGGGTTTCAATGATCTGCGCGCCTCCGCGCTGAAAAAGTGTGCCGACGGCCAGATTGGGTTGGCGGAAGTCAACCGGGTAACGAAGGATTAAGACATGGCAACCGCTGTAGCCAAGACCCAGACCTATATCTATCAGGGCACGGACCGCCAGGGCCGCGCCACCAAGGGCGAAATGCAGGGCGCCAACCAGGCCATGGTCAAGGCGGTGCTGCGCAAGCAGGGTATTAACCCCAAGACGGTCAAACGCAAGCCCAAGCCTCTGCTGGGCGGCGGCAAAAAGGCCATCAAGGCAGCCGACATCGCGATCTTCGCGCGCCAGCTGGCCACCATGATGAAGGCCGGCGTCCCGCTGGTGCAGAGCTTCGATATCGTCGCGGAAGGCCTCGACAACCCGTCTATGCGCGACCTGGTCATGGAAATCAAGAACGACGTGGCCTCGGGCAGCGGCTTCGCCAACTCCATCGCCAAGCACCCCAAGTATTTCGACGACCTGTTCTGCAGCCTGGTGGCGTCCGGCGAGCAGGCCGGTACCCTGGAAACGATGCTGGACCGGGTCGCAACCTATAAGGAAAAGACCGAGGCCCTGAAGGCCAAGATCAAGAAGGCGCTCACCTACCCCGCCGCCGTTATGGTGATTGCGGTGGTGGTTACCGGCGTTCTGCTGGTCAAGGTTATTCCGCAATTTGCTGAGACGTTTTCCAGTTTCGGCTCTGATCTGCCGGCCTTTACGCTGTTTGTGCTCAAGCTGTCAGACGCGGTGCAGAGCAGCTGGTACCTGATACTCGCCGGGATGATCGCGCTGGGCATCGCCTTCGTGGAGGGCCGCAAGCGCTCCAAGCCCTTTGCCTACCTGGTCGATCGCTACATGCTCAAGCTGCCGATCATCGGCGAAATTATTTATCAGGCAATTATTGCGCGGTTTGCGCGCACCCTGGCGACTACCTTTGCCGCCGGCGTACCGCTGGTGGATGCACTGGATTCTGTGGCCGGTGCTGCCGGCAACCTGATCTATCACGACGCCATCAAGCGCATACGCGATGACGTCACCACCGGTCAGCAGCTCTATGTCTCCATCCGCTCCACCAATTTGTTTCCCAACATGCTGCTGCAGATGGTGGCTATCGGTGAAGAGTCCGGCGCGCTGGACGACATGCTGGAAAAAGTGGCCCTGCACTATGAAGAGTCTGTCGACAATATGGTGGACAGCCTCACCGCGCTGCTGGAGCCGTTGATCATGGCCGTGCTGGGCGTATTGATCGGCGGCCTGATGACGGCCATGTACCTGCCGATATTCATGCTGGGCTCGGTAATCTGACCGCTTCATGCCCATACTGGAAGCCCTGCAAACCTACCCGCTGCTATGGCTCGGCACCGCTCTGGTGCTGGGTCTGTGCGTGGGCAGCTTTCTCAACGTGGTGATCTGGCGGCTGCCCAGGATGATGGAGCAGTCCTGGCGGCAGGAGTGCATGCAATTGCTGGAGGAGGCTGCGGTTACCACTGCGCCAGCGCCAGAGTTCAACCTCGCCACCCCCGCGTCTCACTGTCCCCACTGCCAGGCCGCCATCAGGCCCTGGCAGAATATTCCGCTTGTCAGTTACCTGGTGCTGGGCGGTAAATGCCATCACTGCAAGACGCCCATTTCGGCGCGCTACCCCATTATCGAGGCCGTCGCCGGGGCACTGGCAGTGCTGGTTGCCGTGCACTGGGGGGTGTCGTGGCAGGCCTTGGCCATGATGGGGTTTGCCTGGGCCTTGCTGGCGCTGACCATGATCGACGTCGACCACCAGCTGCTGCCCGATCAGATCACCCTGCCGCTGGTGTGGGCGGGGCTGATCGCCAACCAGTTTGGCCTGTTCACAACGCTGTCCGGCGCCGTGTGGGGCGCGGTGGCCGGCTATCTGACGCTGTGGAGCGTCTACCACCTGTTCAAGCTGGTCACCGGCAAGGAGGGGATGGGCTACGGCGACTTCAAGCTGCTGGCGGCGCTGGGCGCCTGGCTGGGCTGGCAGGCCCTGCCACTGATTATTATCCTGTCGTCCCTGGTCGGCGCCGTCGTGGGCGTCGTGCAGCTCAGCCTGCAGGGCCGCGACCGCAGCACACCCATTCCCTTCGGGCCCTACCTCGCAGCGGCCGGTCTGATCGCGGCCCTGTGGGGCGAGTTCCTGATCAACGCCTATTTCCAGTTCGCGGGCCTGGGCCGCTGACGCAGCCCGGACTACCGCAGCACCCACCCCGTCACCGCAACGCCGCACCAGCGCCGCCGCCCGTCGCAGTGCGGCAAACAATTTGCCGCTGCCGCAGGCTATCAATACCATACGCACCCAACACATTGTGCGCGGCGCCGGCAGCGGCGCGTTAAGCCCTCTCCAGGCGGGATCAGCATGAGTAACTATATCGTCGGGCTCACCGGCGGCATCGGCAGCGGCAAGACGGCGGTGTCCGACGCCTTTGCTGCGCTGGGCGTCAGCGTTGTGGACGCCGATATCGTGGCGCGGGAAGTGGTGGAGCCCGGCAGCCCCGCCCTGGAGCGCATTGTCGAGCGCTTTGGGCCCGGGATACTGTGCGACGGCGCGCTGGATCGCGCGCGCCTGCGGGCACTGGTTTTTGCAGAACCGCATCACAAACAATGGCTGGAGGAGTTGCTGCACCCGCTGATTGGGGAACGCACGCGGCAGCAGCTGGCGGAGGCGCCCGGCCCCTATGTGATCCTCGCCTCGCCCCTGCTGATCGAAGCCGGTTCTCAGGCGCTGTGCCACCGCATCCTGGTGGTGGACGTGCCCGAAGCTGTGCAGGTACAGCGCACCGTGGCGCGGGATACCGACGACGAGGCGCAGGTGCGCCGCATTATCGCCAGTCAGGCCAGCCGCGAGCAGCGACTCGCCGCTGCCGATGATGTCATTGACAACAGCGACCCGCTGCACACCCTCAGCGAAAAAGTCGAAGCCCTGCACCACATGTATTTGGCGCTCAGCCAGGAGGCCATGCCATGAAACAACCCACCAGCTACCCCTGCCCCGGCTGCGGTACACTCCTCGTGTGGACCACCGACAACCCCGACCGTCCGTTCTGCTCGGCGCGCTGTCGCAATCTGGATCTGGTGGGGTGGGCGAACGAGGAAAAGGTAATCAGCGGCAACCCGGTCTACGACGAGCTGTTTTCAGACGATCTGGACGCGGATACCTCAACCCACTGAGCCGCCTGTACCGCCTCGACGATACGCTGGTTGGCGGCGGGAAAGGCCAGCCGGGTCAGTTGCTCGGGCAGCACCCAGCGCATGGGCTGGCCCTCCCGGGCCCGGGGCTCGCCTTCAAACGCGAGCACCCACCACACATCCAGCAGGACCCGCTTGTCGGTGTAGTCGTGGAGTATTTCCAGCAGGGGAGCACAGCGCGTGGGGCGTATGCCCAGCTCTTCGTCGAGCTCACGGGCCAGGGCCTCCGCAACGGTTTCACCGCGCTCGCACTTGCCGCCCGGAAATTCCCACAGATCGCCCTGATGCAAATGCGCCGCGCGGCGGGTCACGAGAATCCGTCCCGCCCCATCGCAGATCACGCCAACGGCGACGTGCACCCGCGGCTCAACTGCGGTATTCGGCATTGATCTTGACGTAGTCGTAGGACAGGTCCGTGGTCCAGACCGTGGCCGCCGCATCGCCGCGGCGCAGGTTCACCGCGATGGTGATCTCCTCCGGCCGCATCGCCGCCGCGCCCTGCTCTTCGCGATAGCTGGCGGCACGGCCGCCGCGCTCGGCGATCAGCACGCCGTTGATATGCACGTCCACCAGCGCGACGTCGAGTGCGTCCAGCCCGGCGCGACCAATCGCCGCCAGCAGGCGCCCCCAGTTGGGATCGCTGGCAAACAGCGCGGTCTTCACCAGCGGTGACTCGGCGATGGTGAACCCCACCTTGAGGCACTCGTCCTCATCCCTGCCGCCCGCGACAGCGACACTGACGAACTTGGTGGCGCCCTCACCATCGCGCACCACCGCCTGCGCCAACTCCAGCAGCACGGCATCGATTGCCGTGGTGAGCTGCGCCAGCCGCGGGTCCTGCGGATCGTCGATCACAGGCGCGCCGCTGGCACCGGTCGCCACCAGCATGCAGGCGTCATTGGTGGAGGTATCGCCGTCCACGGTGATGCGGTTGAAGCTGTGCGCCACACCGCGCTGCAGCAGCGGCTGCAGCAGCGCCGGCGACACGGCCGCATCGGTGGCGACATAGGCCAGCATGGTGGCCATGTTCGGGCGGATCATGCCGGCGCCTTTGGAGATACCGGTGACAGTAATCGCAACGCCGTCGAGATCGACAGTGCGCGAACTGCCCTTGGGCCGCGTATCGGTGGTCATAATACCGGCGGCTGCCTGCGCCCAGTTATCCGCCGCGAGATCCGCCAGCGCGGCGGGCAATGCGGCTTCGATCTTGGCGACCGGCAGCGGCTCGCCAATCACGCCGGTGGAAAACGGCAATACCGCCTGTACATCGCAGCCCGCCAGTTCCGCCAGGTGCTGGCAGACCTGCGTCGCATCCCGCAGCCCCTGTTCACCGGTGCCCGCGTTGGCATTGCCGGTGTTGATCACCAGATAGCGGGCGCTGCTGGCAGCCAGATGGCGGCGCACCAGTTGCACCGGCGCCGCGCAGAACTGGTTGCGGGTCAAGCTGGCTGCTACCGAACTGCCCTCGGCCAGCTCGAACACCACCACATCCCGGCGACCGGGCCGTTTGATACCGGCGCTGGCGATACCGATGCGCACACCCGCAACCGGCTTCAGTGCCGGCAGATCAGAAGGGCCCACAGCCATAACGCGACTCCCTCAGCCCAGTTTCCCGTGGCAATGTTTGAATTTCTGGCCCGAACCGCAGGGACAGGGCTCGTTTCTGCCGACCTTGCGCCCGTCGCGTACAAAAGGCTGCACGGGCTCGGCACCCGCGCCGGCAGCGGATTCAGGTGCGCGCTCACCCTGCAGCGCAGAGGTTTCGGCGTGCTGGAACTCCATCTGCTTGCGGGCCTCGGCTTCGCGGCGCTGGCGCTCAAGGGCCTCGATTTCGTCCTGGCGGCGGATCTGCACATGACTGAGAAACCGCACCACTTCGTGCTTGAGGCTTTCCAGCATGCGCTCGAACAGCGCAAAGGCTTCGCGCTTGTACTCCTGCTTGGGATTCTTCTGGGCATAGGCGCGCAGGTGTATGCCATGGCGCAGATGGTCCATAGTGGCGAGGTGATCCTTCCACAGCGTGTCCAGCACCTGCAGCATGATCTGCTTTTCCAGCTTGCGCATATCCGGGCCGACCTCATCGGCCTTGGCCTGATAGGCGCCATTCACCTGTTGCAGGATGCGCTCGCGCAAGGATTCCTCGTGCAGACTGGCGTCCTCATCGAGCCACCGCTGTATCGGTGCCTCGATCGCGAACTCGGTTTCCAGCCGCTTCTCCAGCGCGGGGATATCCCACTGCTCCTCGAGGCTCTGCGGCGCGATATATTCATCGATAACGCCGTTGACTACATCGTTGCGTATCGCCGCAATGGTCTCGGAAATATCCTCGGCCTCCAGCAGTTCATTGCGCTGCTGGTAGACGATCTGGCGCTGATCATTGGCGACGTCGTCAAACTCCAGCAACTGCTTGCGGATGTCAAAGTTGCGCCCCTCCACCTTGCGCTGGGCCTTTTCGATGGCATTGGTCACCATGCGGTGCTCGATCGCCTCGCCCTTTTCCATGCCCAGCGCCTGCATGATCGACTTCACGCGGTCCGAAGCGAAAATGCGCATCAGGCTGTCTTCCAGCGACAGATAAAAACGCGATAGGCCCGGGTCACCCTGGCGTCCCGCACGGCCCCGCAACTGGTTGTCGATACGCCGCGATTCGTGGCGCTCGGTGCCGATGATATGCAGGCCACCGGCGGCGATGACTTCGTCGTGGCGGCGCTGCCAGTCTTCGCGCAGCGCCTGGATCTGGGCCTCGCTGGGTGATTCGAGCCGGGCAATCTCAACCTCGACATTGCCGCCCAGCACGATATCCGTGCCTCGGCCCGCCATGTTCGTCGCGATGGTCACGGCGCCCGGCTGACCGGCCTGAGCAATGATCCGCGCCTCCTGATCGTGAAACTTGGCGTTCAGAACGCTGTGCTCGATACCTGCTTTCTTGAAGCGGCGCGACACTTCTTCCGAGGTTTCGATTGATGCCGTACCCACCAGTACCGGCGCGCCTTTTTCCCTGAGCGCGTTGACATCGGCGACGATCGCGTCGTACTTCTCGTCCTTGGTCAGGTAGACCAGATCATTCAAGTCCTGACGCTGTATGGGCTGGTTGGTGGGAATGACCACCACGTCGAGGCCGTAGATCTGCTTGAATTCGAAGGCTTCGGTGTCGGCGGTGCCGGTCATGCCGGCGAGCTTTTCGAACAGGCGGAAATAATTCTGGAACGTGGTCGAGGCCAGGGTCTGGCTCTCGGCCTGAATATTCACCCCTTCCTTGGCCTCAATCGCCTGGTGCAGCCCTTCGGACAGACGGCGGCCCGCCATGGTCCGTCCCGTGTGTTCGTCGATCAGCACAATCTGGTTGTCCTCGACGATATATTCCACATCGCGATGAAACAGCGAATGGGCGCGCAGCGCCGTCTGCACATGGTGCAGCAGATTGAGGTTGGTCGCTGCGTAGAGGCTGTCGTTCTCCTTCAGCAGGCCATCCTTGATCAACAGATCCTCGATCAGCTGATGGCCCTCCTCGGTCAGTTCGACCTGGCGGGTTTTTTCGTCGACGGTGAAGTCGCCCGGCTGGTCATCGGTCTGCAGACGCAGCTTGGGGATCAGCGCGTTCATGCGCCGGTACAAAGCCGAGCTGTCCTCCGCCGGGCCCGAGATAATCAGGGGTGTGCGGGATTCGTCGATCAGTATCGAGTCGACCTCGTCGACGATGGCGTAGTGCAGTTCGCGCTGAAAGCGATCTTCCTTGCTGAACGCC
>JAVEVZ010000127.1:0-8419 GCA_034004805.1 Spongiibacteraceae bacterium
CGCGGGTCAGACAGCGGCAGAGTGGTCGCAACCCCTCGGCAGAACCCATCCCGGTAGATTATGCGCGCGCTTTGCACTCAATTCAGGTAACATATCGCGCCCGATTGAGCCGGCCGGGGCGGGCTCATGAGTCTGTGTTTCCCGTTCCCAGGTCTTTAGGGCTCTGTGACGACGCTCAGGCCACCCATCACGCGCGCTCGCAATACGCAAGCCGGATAGCCTCTGGCCGTGTGCCTCGATGGGAGGCATCGTGTTATAAATGACGGCTTACTACCGAATGGAGCCACCTATGCTGGATGTTCTTAAGTATCTCAAGCAGCTTGAGCAAAGCAGCCCTGGCCAGACAGAGTACTACCAGGCCGTAGAGGAGGTGTTGTCCTCGCTGGGCCCACTGTTCGCTGCCGAGAGGAGATACTGGGATGAGGGCGTTATAGAGCGGCTTCTGGAGCCCGAGCGCCAGGTGATGTTCCGGGTGGCCTGGGTGGATGACAGCGGACGCGTGCGCGTCAACAAGGGTTATCGGGTCCAGTTCAACTCCGCCCTTGGCCCGTACAAGGGCGGCCTGCGTTTCCACTCCAGTGTCAACGGCGGAATCATCAAGTTTCTGGGCTTCGAGCAGATTTTCAAGAACGCGCTCACCGGCCTGCCACTGGGCGGCGGCAAAGGCGGGTCGGACTTCAATCCCAAGGGCTGCTCCAAGGGTGAAGTCATGCGTTTCTGCCAGGCGTTCATGACCGCGCTGTACCGCCATATCGGCGCGACGGTCGATGTGCCCGCCGGTGATATCGGCGTCGGCCAGCGCGAAATCGGCTACCTCTATGGCCAGTACCGCCGCCTCAGCGGTCGCTTCGAAGGCGCGCTGACCGGCAAGGCTACCGGCTGGGGTGGTTCACTGGGACGCCGCGAAGCCACCGGCTACGGCTGTGTCTACTTCGCTGAAAATATGCTGGCAGAGCGCGGCGATTCAATCGAAGGCAAGGTTTGCCTGGTGTCGGGCTCCGGCAACGTAGCGCTGTACACCATGGAAAAGCTGGAGCAGCTGGGCGCCAAGTCCATTACCTGCTCTGACTCGACCGGCACGCTGATTCACCGCGCGGGCATGGACGTCGGTCTGCTCAAGGACATCAAGGAGCGCGACCGGCGCCCGTTGAAGGACTATCTCGAATCGCACCACGATGCGATCTTCATTCCCACCAGCGATTACGATAACGGCCGTCTGCCGGTGTGGCAGGAGCGCGCGGATATGGCCTTCCCCTGCGCTACCCAGAACGAGCTGTGCGGCGTCGACGCGGAGACCATGGTTGCCAACGGCGTGATCTGCGTGTCCGAAGGCGCCAACATGCCCAGCACCCGCGAGGCGGTGTCCTGTTTCCTGCAGGCGGGCATCAGTTATGGCCCGGGCAAGGCGGCGAATGCCGGCGGCGTCGCGGTAAGCCAGCTGGAAATGCAGCAGAACGCCGCTATGGCGCGCTGGTCAGCGGAAAAGGTGGACGACACCCTGCGCGTGATCATGCGCGATATCCACCATCGCGCCAGCAGCACGGCGCGGGAGTTCGGCACCCCGGGCAATCTGGTGCTGGGCGCCAATATCGCCGGCTTCCGCAGGGTCGCCGACGCGATGATCGAACAGGGCGTTTACTGATCCGCAACCCGCTGCCCCTGGCGCAAGTGGCCAGGGGCGGTCCTGCCAGTCGAACATTCAATTCCGCACGACGTCGATCAGATGCAGGCGCAGGGTCTTGCCCTTGTGGGGCCAGTCGATGCTGTCGCCGGTCTTCAATCCCAGCAGCGCGGCGCCCGCGGGCACCAGTACCGATGTGCGGTCGGGCCCCTGGTCTACCTCGCGCGGCATGACCAGCACGACTTCGTGCTCCTTTCCCGACGTCTCATTGCGAAACCGGACGCGGCTGTTGAGGGTGGCGACATTGGCGGGCAGCGCGTCGGGTGGCACCACATCCGCCCGGTCCAACTCGTCATACAGCAGGTCGATCACTTCGGATTCCCCCTGCTGGTTGTCCAGCAGCGCGTAGAGCCGGTCCCGGTCAGGGGTGGAAACGGTAATAGGTGGTAACGAACGCATGAGTCAGCTCCATTGAGCGGCGAATAATTTGGCGGACAAAAGGACTGGGCCGGAGCGCCGAACCCCGGTAGTGCGTGGGAGTTCGGCGTTAAACGAGAAAGGCGATGGCGCGCGCGGACGGCATGGCGAAGCCATGGCCCGGGCGAAGGTACTGTGCGTATAGGGCGCGTACAGAACGCGCGTTCAGAGACGTAAGCATGCCCGCAGCATACCAAGCCACCCGGGCTTTTCCAATGTAAGGGGCGGTTGCGCGCACACAGCCGCGAATTATCGGGTGGATTTGCCTGCGGGTTGGTCCGGCGATGCTGTAGCAGGGTCTTCCAGTCTGAATATGCAGCGCTTGCCCTGGCGTACGATGCATTCCGCATGCTCCACGTCGCGCTGGCTGAGGGTGTTGAGAAACGCCAGGTCAAACTCGCAGACTTCGGGGTACTCGGCCGCCAGATCGTGAAACACGCAATTGTGGGCGTGAATTTCCGCGTCACCGCCGCTGCGGAAAAATACACTGGCCTCGTAACCGCTGCGGTTCATATGTCCCACGATCTGCTCCTCCGCAATCGCGGTGGTCTGCAGTGACAGTGCCAGATCGCGGCCCAGCTCGCGCATCAGTTTGGCCAGGTTTTTCTGGCCTTCCTGTTGGATGATGCGCTCTATCAGCAGGCGCGCCATCAGCGGGTACTGCTTGGGGAACAGGGCCCGACCCTGATCCGAAAGCCGGTATAGTTGTTCGGGGCGGCGACCGGTCGGGCGGGAGCCGTGGCGCTCAATCAGCTGATCGCGCTCCAGCGCCGCGAGGTGCTGGCGGACCGCGTTGCGGGTGACGTCGAGCTTTCTGGCCAGATCGTCAACGCTGGCGCCTTCCGGTGTGTACAGAAGAATATCCAGGACCGCGTGCTGTGTGTCGCCCAGACCGGTAATCATCAGGTATCGGTACGCGCCAGGCAGTCATTCCAGACCGATATGCGCCCATGCCTCGTGGTTGTGTATGGATTCGTAGCTGATGGCGGTGACGCCAACGGCGAGATCGCTGAGTGTCGCGGTGAGGCTAGCGTAAACCCCGCGCGCCATGTCTTCAACG
The DNA here is from genome assembly GCA_034004805.1 of Spongiibacteraceae bacterium. Lineage (GTDB taxonomy): Bacteria > Pseudomonadota > Gammaproteobacteria > Pseudomonadales > CAMLJR01 > JAVEVZ01. The sequence continues at coordinate 3,159 of JAVEVZ010000127.1, forward strand.
AATTTGGGATTTTCGTAGGCGCGTTCGGTGACGTGTTTTTCATCCTCGCGTTTCAGCAGGCTGTACACCGGCGACGATACTTCGCGGTCGGCAATGCCGCGCAGCAGGTCTATCGCAGGCAGTCTTGCACCGCGGGTGACGATATTGATGGCGGCGCGCTGGTTGTGGGCGCCATAGCTGGAGATGGCCTTGGAGCAGGGGCACAGGCTGGTGGCGGGTATGCTGACACGCTGCGTCATGACCACCTGGCCGCGGGTATTCTGCACCTTGTAATCGCAGGGCAGTGCGAGGGTTCCGGGTATGCCGGAGACCGGCGCGGGCTTGTCGATAAACGCCGTAAACGCAAACGCCAGTGTGGCTTCATCGGTCTCCAGCAGTTCACAGAGTTCCTGGCTGAGGTGGGGCAGGGTTTCCAGCACCAGATCTGCGCTGATGCGATGGGCCATCTGCACGAACCTGGACATATGGGTGCCACGCTGCCCGACCGGCACGCTGGCAGCCAGCTTCCAGGTGGCGGTGGTCGCCATCCGGCAGCCGTCGCTATCGGTGATCCGCGCCGGCAACACCAGGCCCAGTATGCCCGCCTGGGGAATCCTCAGGCCACTGGCGTCGGCGCTGTTCTGGGTGTCGGGTAAGGTCGATGCTTGTGTCATGGCGATATGTCCAAGTGGTGGGCTTGACGGCAGCGAGGGTAGGGCTGGCCTATGGCAGGGAAGGCCAGTGGCCCTCCCGTGCGTGCAGGGCGTCCCCTAGAACTTTTCTGGGAACTGCTTGGCCAGGGCCTTGGTCAGCGCATCGGAGATGGCCAGGATGTGCTTGCGCATGGCGTGCCAGGTTTTCGCTTCCGCGGCATAGTCACCGGCTTTCAACTCGTTGATTTGGCTGACGTGATGGCCGCCGTGGGCAACCAGCAGCGAGAACAGGGTGTCGCGCGGCAGGTAGGGGTTGGCGGTGGACAGGAAGTCGGCCAGCGCAGCGGCATTGTCGGTCAGTGCTTTCTGCGCAGCGTTCTGGTCGGCGCTGTTGCTCGCGACGGTGGCGTCACTGTATTGCTTGACTGCGCCCCAGTGCCCGGCGAGCAGCGTGAGCAACTGGTCGGCGCCTGCGTCACCGTAGAGCGGCGCTATGCTGGCGGCGATGGCCTTGGCATTGGCGACGACTTCATCCGCGGCGACGGCGGCCGCGGCCTTCTCGCCCTGTTGATTGGCGACGGCGTAATCCCGGGTCCAGAACACATGCTCTACCCACAGATCGCGCAGGGCCATCCGGGTGTCGGTGACAGCGACACTGGGGGCGGGGTCAGGCGAGCTTGCCGGGGTGGCTTCGGCGTAGACGGCTGGCACCATGGAGAGTCCGACAACGGTAGCCAGTAATGCGATTAAACGTTTCATGACAGGTCTCCTCGGTTGTTTTCGGCAATAAAAACATACTTATATGTCTTTATCAAATGAATTCTTCGTGCGGGCGAAAATACTTCTCTGCTGATTGCTATATCAGGATTTTTACGAGTTCATCGGGCGGTTCCCGAAGCGGCTTAGGCCAGTGTTTGCAGCAACATTTTCAATGCGACGGCATTGTTGTGCGCCGTGTCCTTGGCGCCGTAGACCAGGGTCAGCCGACCGGCCCTGGCCTTCCTGACCAGGTGCATCAGGGTGTCCTCGTGCTCGGGGGTTTTGAGGGCCTTGTGGTATTTCTGGTAGAAGGCGGCCCATTTGGCGGGGTCGTGATTGAACCACTGGCGCAGCTCATCCGAGGGCGCCAGGGATTTCTCCCAGTCATCGAGCTTCAGCTCCTGCTTGCTGCACCCGCGCGGCCACAGCCGGTCCACCAGCACCCGATAGCCGTCGTCGCTGGCAGGCGCCTCGTAGGCGCGCTTGCACACGATATCCAGTTCGCTTTTCGCGCTCATGGCGGGATCCCTGTCGGTTGCGGGTGACGCAGGCCGCGGCGTATTTCTGAGGTCTCAGTGCATTTTCGCGAAGCTCGCGGCAGCCTCCTGGATCAGTGTTTGCAGGCGCTGTTCCGCGCTGGTCAGCGCGTGGAGCTGGCCGCAGGACTGGCCGCAGTACAGCGCCATATCATCCAGTTTGCCGGTGGCGTCCGCCAGCGGCGAGTCGGTGGAAAAGACATAGACCGGCTGGCCGTCCTGGGTGCCCAGTACCGTGTCGGGGTCGGCGTGGTCGTAGTCGCCCCGGGTCACCGCATTGGGCAGTACCCGCACCGGTCCCGGCACCTGCCAGTTTCTGGCAAAGCGCGTGGTGTACAGGGTGTCGTCGGCGCCCGCTTCGAGCACGCGCTGCTTGTGGTGACGGTGGGCGTTGGCCTCGTGGGTGGCCAGGAAGGCGGTGCCCAGGCTGACGCCCTGGGCACCCAGGGTGAAGGCCGCGGCCATGGCCTGGCCACTGGCAATACCGCCGGAGGCGACCACCGGCACATCGCTGTTGACGACGATCTGCGGCAGCAGCGACAGGGTCGAGGTGGTGCCGCGCACGTGGCCGCCGGCTTCGACTCCCTGGGCGATCAGCACATCGACGCCGGCGGCCTGGGCCAGGTCCGCGTCGCGCTGGTTGCCGATCTGGTGGAATACCTGCCGCCCCTCCTGCTTGAGGTGACGGATCAGCGCTGTGTCCACCTCCCAGAAGAATACGAAGCTGCGCACGTCCAGCGCGAGGCAGGTGGCGACCTGGTCCGCCAGCAGGCGCGGATCGGTGGCGGCCGGTATCAGGTTGACGGCGAAATTGCGGTCGCTGAGCGCGCGCAGTGCCTCGACCTCCTGGCGTATGCGCGCGCACGGCTCGCGGACCATGCCCAGTACGCCGTAGCCGCCGGCGCGGTTGACTGCAGCGGCGAGTGCGTGGCGCGCCACGCCGCCCATACCGGCCAGCATGACCGGCAGCTCACAGCCCAGGATGCCCAGCAGGGGCGTTCGCAGTATTTGAGGAATGGCTACCATAGCGACACCTTTGCGACACGCTTGTCCAGACCGTCCGGCGTTTGACAGCGGGTGGTTTGTGCGCGGTGCCGAGCCGGCACCAGGCGCTGGTTAAACAGGTAATCCGACATGCTGGCCTCTGACAGTCAACGGGGGTTTACGGCGATGGTTTCGGCGTCCAGCAGGCCTTCCCGGAGCAGGAAGTCGCCGAAGTACTCCTGGTCCTGGCGCCCCGCCGCAAAGCGCTCGAACAGCTGTGCCAGCACGTCGACAAACTGCGCTTCGTTGACGTTGCTGGCGTACAGCCGGGCGAGCCGGTCGCCGTGAAAACTGCCGCCCAGGTAGAGATTGTAAAGCCCCGGGGCGCGGCCGGTGAGAGCGATCTCTGCGAGGTAGGGGCGGGCGCAGCCGTTGGGGCAGCCGGTGACGCGGAGCGTAATGGGGGTATCCTGCAGCCCGTACTGCGCCTTGAGGCGGTTGAACATCGCCATCAGGTCCGGCATATAGCGCTCGGCCTCGGCCATCGCCAGGCCGCAGGTCGGCAGCGCCACGCAGCTCAGGGTGTGCGCCGCCTGCAGGTTGGGCGACAGGCGCTGGCTGAGGCCCAGGTCATCCAGCCGCCAGTTGATCTGCTCGCGCTCGTAGTCGCCGATATGGGTGAGCTGCAGGTTCTGGTTGGTGGTGAGGCGCACGCGCCCGCCGTACTGCTGGAAAAACCCCTGCAGCTGGTCGCGCAGCGCGCCGTCGACGCGGCCGTTCTCGATATACAGGGTGGCTTCCCACAGCCCGTCGCCGCCCTGTTGCCAGCCCAGGCGGTCGCCGTTCTGGGTGAATTCGAAGGGCAGTGCCGGCGCCAGCGGCTTGCCCCGGCGCTGGGCCAGCTCTTCCAGAAACCAGGCGTTGCCGAGCCGGTCCAGGGTGTATTTGAAGCGCGCCCGGTGGCGGTCCTTGCGGTCGCCGTAGTCGCGCTGGATCCCCATGACAATCTCGGCAAAGGCCGGCGCCTCGTCCGGGTTGATAAACCCCAGCACCTCGGCCAGCCGTGGATAGCTGTCGTCGCGAGTGTCCAGCTGACCCATGCCGCCGCCGACACAGATATTGAAACCGCGCAGCTCGCCGCCCTCGACAATGGCGATCAGGCCCAGGTCCTGGCCGTACACGTCGATATCGTTGACCGGCGGAATCACGTAACCGACCTTGAACTTGCGCGGCAGGTACAGCGGGCCGTAGACCGGGTCCTCGTTGTCGCTGACGGGGCGATCCTCCTGGTACCAGATCTCCGGGTAAGCGCCGGTTTTCGGGATCAGCCGGTCGCTGGTCTCCCGGGCCAGGTCGGCGACCTGCTGGTGGACTTTGGACAGGGCGGGGTTGCTGCCGCACACCACACCGCGGCTGTCGTCGCCGCAGGCGGCAATGGTGTCGAGGCCCAGATCGCGGATGGCCTGCATCATCGCCCGCAGCTGCGGTTTGCGTATGCCGTGCAGCTGCACGGTCTGGCGTGTGGTGATGCGGATGCCGCGCTCAGCGTAGCGCCGCGAGATGGCGTCGATACCCTGCCACTGCGCGGTGCTGAGCTGGCCGCCGGGAATCCGCATGCGCACCATGAACTGGTGGTTGGGCTCCAGCTTGCGGCGCAGGCGGTCGGCGCGCAGGTCGCGGTCGTCCTGCTGGTAGATGCCGTGGAATTTCATCAGCAACGGGTCGTCGCCGGGCACCGCGCCGGTCAGGGTGTCGTTGAGCCCCTCGGCGATGTTGCCGCGCAAAAGCCGGCTGCGGGCCTTGAGCTGTTCGTTGCTGTTCAGCGTGTCGATAGGCTGGCTGAGATCACTGCTGCGGTCGACCATGGTATTTCTCTCCGCCTAGTACAGGTTGCGGTGTATGCGTTTGTCCTTGCTGTACTGCTGCCAGCGCGGGCTGCCGAGCTGGCGATCAATGTGCTCGCCCACGACGTCTTCGCACTGCGTCAGACGGTCCTTGTCGCCGCAGAAGTAAACGTGGGCGCCGCGCTCCACCCAGTCCAGCAGGCGCTGGGCATGGGCCAGCAGCGGCGTGGCCAGGGTGGCGTCGGGCTGGTCGTCGTAGAACACAGTGTCGACGTGTTGCAGATGGCCCTGCTGGTGGGCCTGCTGCAACTCCAGCTGGTAGAGAAAATCCTCTTCGAAGCGGTGCTCGGCGAACACCAGCCAGCAGGGCCGCGGCACGGGGGCCAGCGCCAGTTCCTGGATAAATGCGCGGTAGGGCGCGATACCGGTGCCCTCGGCGATCAGGATCACCGGTGTGGCCGGCTCCTCCGGCAGATGAAAGCGTGTGTTGAGATCGGAAGAGCGTC
>JAVEVZ010000128.1:0-8418 GCA_034004805.1 Spongiibacteraceae bacterium
AGGAGGCGGTCAACCACGAACTCGATCTGCTGAGCGAGTCCTACGCTAGCGAAGGCCCGTCCGGTGTCGATGCGCTGCTGGCCGCCGAACTGAAAACCCCCAAGGTGGTGCGTTTTTCCTATCTGGTGGTGGACGCCGATTTCCATAAAGTGGCGGGCAACCTCGAGCGCTGGCCACGGTTTCGCGAATACGGCGGTGGCTGGCTGAGTTTCGAGCTGGACTCGCTGCGCTGGGACGGCAGCCTGGTGGACCTGGAATACGTGGGCAAGGCGCGGCAGCTCGCCAGCGGCCACTGGGTGCTGGTGGCCCGCGACTACCGCGATGTGCTGCTCAGCTCGCAACTGGTGGGCGGCGCGCTGATCCGCAGCATGGTGGTGACCATTGTGCTGGGCACGATCGGCGGCGCAATCGTTGCCGGCCTCAGCGTCAAACGCATCGACGAACTCAACCAGATCCTCAACCGCATCATGTCCGGCGACCTGTCGGAGCGCATCCCGGTGAGCGGCGCGCGCGGCGACTACTTCGATCTGGTGCGCAACCTCAACCGCATGCTGGACCGCATCCAGTCGCTGATGGACGGGGTCCGGCAGGTGGCCGACAACATCGCCCACGATCTGCGCACACCGCTGACCCGGCTGCGCAACCGGCTGGCGGACCTCGCGGAGCTGCCGCCCGGCGATCACCGCCCCGAGGTCGAGGCGCTGATTGACGAGGCCGACCACCTGCTGGCGACCTTCAGCGCGCTGCTGCGCATTGCCCAGGTCGAGTCGGGGAATCGCCGCGACGGCTTTGCAACGCTGGACCTCAATGTGGTGCTGGCGGATGTCGCGGAGCTCTACGAGCCGCTGGCGGCGGACAAGGGTATCGCGCTGGAGGTGCGGATTGCCGAGCGCGCGGCGCTGCGCGGCGATCGCGACCTGCTGTTCCAGGCGTTTGCCAATCTGCTCGACAACGCCATCAAATACACCCCGGCGGGGGGCCATATCCAGGTGGCGCTGAGCGCGCTGTCCGGAATCTATGAAGTGGTAGTGGCGGACAGCGGCCCGGGGATTCCCCAGAGTGATCGCGAAAAGGTGTTTCAGCGCTTCTACCGGATGGAGGCCAGCCGCAGCCAGCACGCCGGCAACGGCCTGGGTCTGAGTCTGGTGCAGGCGGTGGTGAGCCTGCACGCGGGGCATATCGCGCTGGCCGACAACCGGCCGGGACTGAAGGTGATCGTGCAGTTGCCGCGCGGCGCTGTTTAGCGGGCGGCGGCAGGCGGCAAAGCCGGCCCAGTCAATGTGCGCGGCGCCGCGATCAGCCCTCGTCGCTCAGCTGCAGGTGGCTGGTGTCGGGGGCTGGCGGTGGCGTCGGCCGCCTCGCGCCCTCCGGCATCACGGCACTGCCCGCGGGCGCCAGGCTGAGGCCGCTGATATCCGGCGACACCGGCGTCGCCTCCGTCTTCAGGGGTTCCAGATCGCTGCCGGCAGGCGCGAGTGTCAGTGCCGAGGTGTCCGGCACAGACACCGGCGGCGCGGCGGGCCGGTCGGTGAGATCGGCGCCCAGGGCCGCGACGCTTAGACGGCTGGTGTCGGGCACGGCGGGCGCGGGCCGGGCGCTCGGTTCCGGCGCCAGAAACGGCGAGCTGAGGCTGAGGCCGCTGATATCCACCTCCATGGGTTTGCTGCGCGGGCGCTCGTCGGCGTGCAGCAGATCGCTGCCGGGCGGGGCGAGGGACCAGTCTGCGGCGGAGGCGGGCATGGGCCGCGCCTCGGCGGGTGTGTCGGCTGCCGCGGCAGCGAGACTCTTGAAGGCCACCACCAGGCCCGCGCGGGTCAGCGCGACCTTGTACTTCTGCGCCTCCTCGCGGCTCAGTCCCTGCTTGAGGCGCTGCGGCCTGCCGTTGAACAGCCCGGCCATCTTTTCCGGTGTGCTGCGAAACAGGCGCGCCAGGTTGGTCTGTGCCGTGGCGCGATCCACGCCGTCGGCGAGCTGGCCGGTGAAGTAGAGATCGAAACGGACATCTCCCGAGTTCATGCGCGTGCCCCGATCAGAATCATGCCCACAACTTAGCAGAAGGTTTTGCCAAATGTTAACCTCGCGGCCGGTTGCCCGATCCTGATGAGTTCGCGCATGAATACAGAGACAGTGCCCACCCGCTATGCCATGTCCCTGCTGCGCCTGGTGGTTGAACGGGGCCACGACTACGCGGGCATGCTGGACAGGGCGGGTATCGACTTCGATCCGCTTGGCCCGGCGGCGCTGCGACCGCCCGAAATCGACGCCCTGCAATACAGCCGGCTGTATCAGCAGGTGGTGAGTCTGCTGCAGGACCAGACCTTCGGTCTGTCGCTGGGCAAGGGCATGACGCCGGGCGCCTTCCGCATGATGTGTTACAGCATCATCCACTGCGAAAACCTGGGCAAGGCGATCCGCCGCAGCTGCGAGTTCTACCGCACCTTCTATGACGGCGATCCGCGCCTGCGGCTCGACGAGGCCAGCGGCCTGGCGGTGGTGGGCTATCAGCGCAATGACGGCGCCGAGGGTGAACGCCCGGTCAGCGCTGCTGCCTTCTATGGACTGCTCGCCTGGCAGCGCTTCTATTGCTGGCTGTGCGGGCGCAATGTGCCCCTGACGGAGGTTCGCTTTGTGGCGCGCGCCCCCACCGAAGAGAGCAAGCGCGAGCGCATTGCCGAGCTGTTTGGCTGCACGGTGATCTACGGCCACTCGCGCAATGAAATGGTGTTGGACGCCCAGCTGCTGGCGAGTCCGCTGGTGCACACCGAGCAGTCGCTGCGCGAGTTCCTGCGCACCGCGCCCTACCCGCTGATGGTGATCAACGACGCTGATGGCAGCGGTCTGGTGCGCAAGGTGCAGGCGCTGATCGGCCACGATTTCAGCCAGGGCTTTCCCGGTTTCGACGCCATCGCGCGGGCTTTGAACATGTCGGCCCCGACTCTGCGCCGCAAGCTGAAGCGCGAAGGCACGACGTTCCAGGAGATCAAGGACCGGAGTCGCGGCGACGCGGCGGCGGCGTATCTGGGCAATTCCGACCTGTCCATCAACGCCATTGCGGCGCTGCTGGGGTTTACCGACCCCAGCGCGTTTCACCGCTCCTTCAAGAAGTGGACCGGGCTTACGCCGGGGGATTTCCGCGCCCGTGAGCAGCGCCAGAAACTGGCGGATTGACGAGGGCATATACAGGTCTCGTCACTTTTGTCAGCGGCTTTGACCTGAATTGTCATTGAGTTCAAAGGCCGTACTATTAGAGTGTAGCCCCCTGCCGCGCCCGGCGCGGCCTCTCGCACATGGCAATCCAAGACGGTAACGGTTTATGGCGACATCAGCGTATATCTTCGATGCAATCCGCACGCCCCGCGGCAAAGGCAAACCGGGCGGCGCCCTCTACGAGGTGAAGCCCATCGATCTGCTCACCAACCTGCTGGAGGCGATGAAAACCCGCAACGAGCTGGATACCACCCGGGTCGAAGACGTGATCATTGCCACCGGCGAGCCGGTGGATGAACAGGGCCAGAACATCGCCAAGTCGGCGCTGATCTATTCCAGCTGGGACGATGTCACCACCGGCGCCCAGCTGCACCGTTTCTGTGCCGGCGGCCTGGACGCCGTGAACCTGGCGGTGGCCAAGGTCGCGGCGGGCTTCGAGGACCTGGTGGCGGCTGGCGGGGTGGAATCCATGTCGCGGCTGGGCATCGGCGCCAGCGGCGGCTCCCAGGGCGACCCCTGGGTCGCCATGAACACCGGCTTTGTGTCCCAGGGTCTGGGCGCCGATATGCTCGCCACCCTGGACGGGTTCAGCCGCGAGGACGTGGACCGCTATGCGCTGATGAGCCAGCAGCGCGCCGCCCATGCCCGCGCCAGTGGCTATTTCAAATCCATCGTACCGGTCACCGACCTCAATGGCGTGACCATACTGGACCACGATGAATTCATCCGTCCCGACACCACCCTCGAAGGTCTGGCCCAGCTCAAGCCCTCCTTCAAGATGTTTGCCGACTTCGGGCAGGGCGCGATCGCCAGGATGCGCTATCCCCAGCTGGAAGTGATCAACCACGTGCACACGCCGGGCAACTCGTCGGGTATCGTCGACGGCGCCGGCCTGGTGCTGATCGGCAACGAGGGTGCGGGCAAGGACCTGGGGCTCACGCCGCGGGCGCGCATCGTCAGCTGCGCCCTGGTGGGCACCGAGCCGACCATTATGCTGGCGGGCCCGGTGCCGGCCACTCAGAAGGCGCTGAAAAAAGCCGGGCTGACGGTTGCCGATATCGACCTGTTCGAGCTCAACGAAGCGTTTGCCTCGGTGGTATTGCGCTTCCAGCGCCAGCTGGGTATTCCCGACGAGAAGATCAACGTCAACGGCGGCGCGATCGCCATGGGCCATCCGATCGGCGCCACCGGCGCCATGATTCTGGGCAGCCTGTTGGATGAACTGGAGCGGCGCAATCTCAAGCGCGGCCTGTGCACCCTCTGCGCCGGAGGCGGCATTGGCATCGCCACGATCATTGAGCGGGTCTGATCGACAGCGAATGGCTGTTATCTAACGAATCCAGTGTGCTGCGCGGGGCGCGGCGCCGACAGAGCGAGACGAACAATGGGCTATATCCGTTTGGAAAAAGACAGTGATGGCATCGTCGAACTGATTTTCGACCAGCCGGGCAAATCCGTGAACACCATGGGCAACGACTACGACGTGGCCATGAAAGCTGCCATCGTCGAGTTGCAGGCCATGGTCGCCAGCGGCGAGGTCAAGGGCGTCTATGTGCGCAGTGGCAAGCCCGGGCAGTTTTTCGCCGGCGGCGATATCAAGCAGATGCTGGCCATGGACCTCGACGTCAGCGTCGAGGAAAAGACCCGTATGTTCAACGGCGTCATGGAGGGCAAGGCCGCGCTGCGGACCCTGGAGACCCTGGGCGTGCCGGTGGCGGTGGGCATCAACGGTCCGGCCCTGGGCGGCGGTTTCGAGATCGCGCTGGCCTGCCACTACCGGGTCGCCATGAACGGTGTGCAGGTGGGCCTGCCGGAGGCCGCCATCGGCCTGATGCCCGGCGCCGGCGGCACCGTGCGCATGACTTACCTGCTGGGGATCCAGGAGGCAATTACGCTGGTCAGCCAAGGCCGTCGTCTGCGCGCCGAGCAGGCGCTGGAAAAGGGCCTGCTCAACGAGCTGGCCGACAGCGAGGAAGCCATGCACGCCAAGGCCAAGGCCTGGATCAAGGCCAATCCCGATGCCAGCCAGCCCTGGGACCAGAAAGGTTTTAAATTCCCGGGTGGCAGCCCCAAGGACAAGGACAACCAGGCTCTGCAGGGGCTGCTGTTTCTCGGCCCGGCCAATGTCATTGCCCAGACCAAGGGCCTGATGCCGGCACAGAAGGCGATCTTCGCCTGCATCGTGGACGCCACCAAGGTCGACTTCGACACTGCGCAGAAGATCGAGGCGCGCTATTTTCTAAGCCTGCTGCTGGACCAGACCTCGCGCAATATGATGCTGGCGTTCTTCGTGCAGATGGAGGCGCTGAACAAGGGCGCCAGCCGCCCGGAGGGCATTCCCCGCAGCAAAATCAAAAAGCTCGGCATCCTCGGTGGCGGGCAGATGGGCTCCGGCATTGCCGCCGTCGCGGCCCAGAAGGGCATCGAGGTGGTGATCAAGGACGTGACGCTGGCCAATGCGGAAAAGGCCAGGGATTACGCCGCCAATGTGTTTGCCAAAAACAAGCGCATCGACGAAGCCCAGGCCCGCGCGTATCTGGCGCTGATCCATCCCACCGACAACTACGCCGCGATGGCGGACTGCGACGCGGTGATTGAGGCCGTGTTCGAGGACCGCGCCATCAAGGCCGAGGTCACCAAGGCCTGCGAGGCGGTGCTGGGCAAGGGCGCGCTGTTTGCCTCTAACACGTCCGCGCTGCCCATCAGCGAGCTCGCAGAGGCCAGCGTGCGGCCGGCCAACTTTATCGGCATGCATTTCTTCTCCCCCGCCGAGAAGATGCCCCTGGTGGAAATCATCAGCGGCAGGGAGACGTCGAAGGAAGCGCTGGCCAAGGCCTTTGACCTCGCCCAGCAACTGGGCAAAACCCCCATTGTGGTCAACGACGCGCCGGGCTTCTTCACCACCCGGGTGATCGGCCAGACCGTGAGCCAGGGCGCCATGATGGTGACCGAGGGCATCAACCCGGTGCTGATCGACGCTGCGGCGCGGGACAACGGCTCCCCGGTGGGACCACTGGCGGTCATGGACGAGATCAGCCAGGAGACGGCCTACAAGAACGGCCAGCAGGCCAAGGCGGACACTGAAGCCCGCGGCGAAACCTGGGAGGAGAACCCCACCTCGCGCCTGATCGACCGCATGGTCAATGAGTTCGGTCGCAAGGGCAAACGCTACGGCGGCGGTTACTACGACTACCCGGAAGGCGGCCAGAAGACCATATGGCCGGGACTCAAGCAGCACTTCGCGCCCAACGGCTGGACCGAGATTCCCTACCAGGATATCCGCGACCGGTTGATTTTCAGCCAGTGCCTGGAGGCGGTGCGGGCGATGCAGGAGGGCGTGATCGAGAGCGTCGCCGACGGCAATATCGGCTCGATCATGGGTATCGGCTTCCCGCCCCACACCGGCGGGGTCTTCCAGTGCATCAACGCCTATGGCCTCAAGGCTTTCGTGGCGCGGGCCCGCGAGCTGGCCAGCCGCTACGGCGAGGTGTTCGAGCCGCCCCGGCTGCTGATTGATCGCGCGGAGAAAAACCAGCCCTTCCTGTAACCCTCCGCGACCCGCCGCCGTCGGTATGTCGACGTGCGGCGGCATGTGCGGGACGCATCCGATCAGCTACACTCCGTGGGTGGTCCAGGGTGTGGAGTGTGCATGACCGATAAGGATGCGTTACCGGCGTCGAGCCAGGCCGGCGCTTCTACTTCTGGTAGCAGTGCCCTGCTGGTTTTCGAGTTTAGTCCCCCGCTGAATACAATGCTGTCAGCCGACGCGCAGGTCGACGCGCTGTTGGCCGACAGCCGTCTCAGTTACTGCAATGCCGCCGCCAGTGCCCTGCTGGGCGAGGTGGCACTCGGCACGACACTGGCGGATATCGCGGCGCGCAGCATCTCCGCCACGATGATGGCGGCGGAATACCGTCCCCATTTGCGGAGACTGGTCGACGCCGGCTATCAGCTGGAGGATCAGGGTAACGTCGGCAAGAGCCGCGGCGGGCAGGTTTTCTACACGCCCAGCTATTTTGGTGAATTGCGTGATGCCCGGCTGCACCGGCTGATCGTGATCTACCAGGCGGAACCGCCGGGCCTTCATCAGGACAAGATCGTTGCCCGGCTGTCGCGCACCCTCGCGCCCCTTGGTGGTGACGCCCTGCTGCAATCCCTGGTGGTCAATTTCAGCCTTCTGCTGGGCATTCGCTACGCGCTGGTGGGGCAGATCGTGCGGCGCCGCTCCGGAACCTGGGTGTCGACCCGCGCCTTCAGTGAGCGCGGTCGGCTGCGCGACAATGCCGATTACCTGCTGCAGGACACGCCCGGTGAACAGGTGGGAGAGGGCGAAATATGCCTCTATGCGGCGCAGGCGCAAGAGCGTTTTCCCAACGACCGCCTGCTGGCAGCGCTGGGCATACAGAGCTATATCGGTGTGCCGCTGGTGGATTCAGATGGCCAGGTCCACGGTCTGCTGGCGCTGCTGCACGACGAGCCCATGCAGGAACCCCATGTCATACGCAATATCCTGCTCAGCTTTGCCGCGCGGGCCGGCACCGAGCTGGAATGGCTGAAGAGCCTGCAGGCGCGCAAAATCGGCGATGAGCGCCAGCGCATGTTCTTTGAGAAGCACAGCAGCGGCATGTGCGTGCTCGAAGTCGACCCGCCGATGCCGCTGTCACTCAGCGCACGTCAACAGGTGCGCTGGTTGACGGAGAGCAGCCGCTATGTGGAGTGCAATGCTGCGCTGGTCAGCATGCTGGGTCTGACCCGGCGCGAGGAGGTTATCGGGCGCGTGGCGCGGGACCTCAATGTCAATTTTGATTTCAGCGGCGTGTCGCAAGGCTATGTCGCCAGTAGCTACCAGGTCTCTGACTACGTCGCCGAGCTGGTGGATACCTCAGGCGCGCGACGCTGGATCTCTTTTACCAGCAGCGGTGTCGTAGAGGGCGAGCGGCTGACCACGATTATCTCGGTGATCACCGATATCAGCGAGCGCATGCGCTACACGCAACAGCTGGAACACCAGGCGTCCCACGATGAACTGACCGGGCTTCCGAACCGCAGTCACTTTGTGCAACGGGTCACCGAAGTGACCGAGACCGCCGCTGCGGGGGAGCAATGGGCGGTGTGTCTGTTGGACCTGGACGGTTTCAAGGAAATTAACGATACCCTGGGTCACGAGATGGGTGACCATCTCCTGAAGGGTTTGGCGGCGCGGCTCGGCGA
>JAVEVZ010000129.1:0-8400 GCA_034004805.1 Spongiibacteraceae bacterium
GAAGAGCAAGCGCAAATCCTTCTCCGAAATCATGGAAATCTACGCGTTTCGCATCGTAGTCGACAGCGTGGACAGCTGCTACCGGGTGCTGGGCTGCGTGCACGGCCTGTTCAAGCCGGTGCCCGGCCAGTTCAAGGACTACATCGCGATTCCCAAGGCCAACGGCTACCAGTCCCTGCACACCGTGCTGTTCGGTATTCACGGGGTGCCGATCGAGATCCAGATCCGCACCGAAGAAATGGAGGAGATGGCCAACAACGGCATCGCCGCCCACTGGCTGTACAAGACCAGCGCCGGCGAACCCGCCAAGCACGGCAGCCACGCGCGCGCCCGGCGCTGGGTGCAGGGCCTGCTGGAGATGCAGCAGCGCGCCGGCAACCCGCTGGAGTTTATCGAGAACGTCAAGATCGACCTGTTTCCCGACGAGGTCTATGTGTTCACCCCGCGGGGCGATATTTTTGAGCTGCCCCACGGCGCCACGGCGGTGGACTTCGCCTACGCGGTGCACACCGATATCGGCAACTCCTGCGTGGCCTGCCGCATCAACCGTCGCCTGGCGCCGCTGTCGGAGCCGCTGGAATCGGGCCAGACCGTCGATATCATCACCAGCCAGGGCGCCCAGCCCAATCCCGCCTGGCTGCAGTTCGTGGCCACCGCCAAAGCCCGCGCCAATATCCGCCACTTCCTCAAGCACCAGCGCCAGAGCGAGGCCGCGGCCCTGGGCCGACGGCTGCTGGACCGCGCGCTCAACGGTCTGGGTTCGGGCATCGACCAACTGTCCGAGGCCCAGCGCAGCGCGCTGCTGAAGAGCACCGGCCACCAGAGTTTTGACAAGGTGCTGGAGGAGATCGGGCTGGGCAACCGGGTAGCCACGCTCACTGCCCAGCAGCTGCTGGGCGAAGCGGGCGACAACGGCGCCGACAGCAAACAGCCGCTGGCGATCCGCGGCACCGAAGGCTTTGTGGTCAATTACGCCAAGTGCTGTTATCCGATCCCCGGCGACCCCATCGTCGGCCATATCAGCGCCGAGCGCGGGCTGGTGATCCACACTGAAAACTGCCACAACAGCCAGGAATTCCGCGACAAGCCCGAGCGCCGCATGGCCCTGCGCTGGGCGCCGGATGTGGACGGCGATTTCACCGTGCAGCTGCGCGTCGAACTGAGCCGCAACCGCGGCAATATCGCCACCCTCGCCACCCAGATCACCGGCCTGGAGGCCGACATCCGCCGCATCACCGTCGAGGACGAAACCCCGGGGGTCAGCGTCGTGCAACTGCTGATCGGCGTGCGCTCGCGGGTGCACCTGGCGCGGGTCATGAAGCGGGTGCGGCATATCAAGGCGGTGACCCGGGTTTCCCGCGTGTACCGTTAAGTTCCTTAGCAGTCAGATCAGCCAGGACCAGCCATGAGTGAACGCGAAGTGATTCAAACCGACCAGGCCCCCCGGGCCATCGGCCCCTATTCCCAGGCAATCCGGGCCGGGGACACGGTCTATCTGTCCGGGCAGATCCCCCTGGACCCTGCCACTATGACCCTGGTGGAAGGCGGTATCGAGGCGCAGGCGCGCCAGGTCTTCCGCAATCTGCAGGCGGTGGCTGAGGCCGCCGGTGGCAGCCTCAACGATGCGGTAAAAATCAATATTTCCCTGACCGATCTCGCCGACTTCGCCCAGGTCAACGACATCATGGTCGGCTTCTTCCGCGAGCCCTACCCGGCCCGCGCCTGCGTGCAGGTCGCGGCGCTGCCCCGTGGCGCGGCGATCGAGGTCGAGGCGATCCTGGCGCTGTAAGCCGGCGCGCAGCGCGGCAATGCCAGCAATAAAAAAGCCCCTTAACGGGGCTTTTTTTTATGCGTGCTATCCGGGCGTGCTGTCAGTTCAGGTTCGCCGGTGGCGGGCAAAGCCCAGGCCCAGCAGCGCGGAGCCTAGCAGGTAGGCGGCCGCAGGCAGTGGGATGGGTGCTGCGCCCGCATTGAAGCTGGTGGCGAGGTTGCCGGCGCCGTGGGTGATGGTGGCGACGATGGACAGGGAGTAGGGCGCGGCGGGCAGTATGCTGCCCAGGATGTCGTCGGCAAAGGCGTTGCTGCCGGGACTTGCAGTGAAACTGCCCGTTGCAAAACTGGCGCCACCGAACTCGGTGTTGGCCGCGTCGTACAGGAACGAGAAATCCACGCTGCCATCCGTGGTGCCGCCGTAGGCCGCCTGATAGCTGGGGTAAGCGGGGCCGCTGAAGTCGGTATCGGAAAGGCGTACCACCAGGGTGCCGCCGCTGCCGCTGCTGACGTTGATGCTGTTGAGATCCAGCCGCCCGGGGCCGATAACAGGGGCGCTGACGCCGGTGGTCACGTTGACGTTGAAGTTGCCGACGATGCCGCTGTAGACGATAACGCCGTCGACGCCGCTGAAGTCATTGCCGGCACCGTCGTAGATCACGGTGGCGCTGCCGGGGGCAGTGATGTCTTCGAGGGTCAATACAAAGGCGGCGTTGGCGGCGGAGCCGAGGGCCAGGCTGCAAACTGTGGCTGCACCCAACAGCATGGACTTGCTGAACTGCTTGCGTTGTGTCCGGGTATTCATAGGGGCTTCTCTCCGTGAATCTTGCCGTGAATCTTGTTGTTATGGACGCGTAGTGCCGTCCTCGCTGGCCGTCATCGTGATGCGGCGCTTTGTTCAAGTGCTATCGGTGTTCAGGTGCTGTTGTGAATCCTTTTTGTAGATCTTCTTGCTGAGGATCTTTTTATTGTTGTTGTTTGTTGTGGGTCCTCTTAATGCTTCCCAGGCTTCCCAGGTTTCGGGCGTTTCCCGTACAACAAAACTCGCGGGTGTCTGGATCATACCTCTTTTCGGTGCACTGGCAACTGCGAGTGCTGTCTAACGGCGCGGGGGTAATAGTGCAGAAAGGCTATAAGGGCAGCGCGCGGCGACACTTCACCGCGCGCTGCCGGCACGGCTCAGAACTTGAATTCGAACAGTTTGATCAGGGGCTTCTCGTTCTTGCGGTCGCGCACGCCGTCGTAGTTGTCACGCTCGTCGGCGGTGTAGCGCGGCAGCCAGTTGAGGCGCGGCTCATCCGAGGATTCGAACTCGATATCCCGGGGGTCGATGTCGGGCCGCCGGGCGGGCTGATCATCCCAGCGCGGCTTTTCACCGCGCACGATCACCTCTTCCAGGGGGCTGCGGTATTCACTTTCGTCCAGGAGTTCCACGCCGTCGCGGGCCAGGGCCGCGCCCGCCAGCAAGACGATGCTCCACAGCAGATGCCGGCTTTTCATCACTGTTTGGCCTTACCACCGGCGGCATTCTGCCAGTCCAGGCTGTCGAACCAGAAGTTGCGCACGCTGTCGAGCCAGCGGTCGGCGCTGCGGGCCAGGACCCAGGCATCGAGGAAATTGACGAAGTCCGGGTCGCCTTTGCGCACTGCGAAAGCCTCGTGGTAGGGCAGCAGGGCGCGGCTGCCCAGCGGCGCGTCGATCAGGCCGGGATTGGCCAGGGCCAGAAAGCGCGGGGTCGGCATCGAGCCGGCATAGGCGTGGACCAGGCCGCGCTTGAGGGCGTCGTTGACCTGCTCCTGGGTGGGGAAGGTCTTGATGCTGGCGCGGTTGAAGCGGCGCCGGGCGTAGTCTTCGGCCGCGGTGTCCTTGACCACGCCGATGGCGACGTCGGGCTGGTTGAGGTCGTCGAGGCTGTCGAATTTTTCGGTCAGCTTGACGTTGCTGGCCAGACTCACGCCCGACTCGGCATAGGGGCGGCTGAAGTTCACCTGCAGCGCCCGCGCCGGCGTGATGGCCATGCCGGCCACGATCACGTCGATATCACCCTTCTGCAGCGCCGGTATGATCTTGTCCCACTCCAGCAGCGTGAACACCGGCTTGAGGTTCATGTCCGCCGCCAGGCGCCGGCCCACATCGATCTCGGAGCCGGTCAGTTCGCCCTTGGCATTGCGCAGGGTCCACGGCGCGAACAGCGCCACGCCCATGCGCAGTTCGCCGCTGGCGACGATGGCGGCAAAATCGCGGCGCGGGTTGTCGGCGGCCTGGGCTGTCAGGGTCAGCAGCAGTACG
The DNA here is from genome assembly GCA_034004805.1 of Spongiibacteraceae bacterium. Classification (GTDB taxonomy): domain Bacteria; phylum Pseudomonadota; class Gammaproteobacteria; order Pseudomonadales; family CAMLJR01; genus JAVEVZ01. The sequence goes on from JAVEVZ010000129.1 coordinate 4,060, forward strand.
CAGAAGGTGAGTGCGGTTCGTAACATCGCGGGCATGAAAATGATCCTTGGAAAACGGCGGATGGCGTGGACGCGCCCGGGCATTATTCGGGCTTTTGGCGGCGCTAGCAAGGCGCGTCCGGCTCGCGCAGCATCGCGCCATAGCCGGCGCGGTAGTCGGGGTACTGCAATTGATAGCCGCTGTCCTTGAGGCGCTGGTTGCTGAGGCGCTTGCTGGCGCGCTGGTGGCGCAGGGATTGGTCGACCACGGTGTCGATACCCAGCTGCGCCGCCAGCCAGCGCTGCACTTCCGCCAGCGGCGCGGGCAGGTCGTCGACGCCGATATAGCAATCCTGGAGGCGCCGGCCCGCCGCGCGCTGCTGCAGCAGGTGGACGATAAAGCCCACCACGTCGTCGCGGTGTATGCGGTTGCTGTACTGCACCGGGTACTCGGGGCTGACGCGCCCTTCGCGCACCTGGGACAGCAGCCGGTTGCGGCCCGGCCCGTAGATGCCGGCGCAGCGCAGTACCGTGGTCGGCAGTGCCTGCTGCATCAGTTGCTCGGCGGCCAGCAGGCTTTTTCCGGTGGCGCCCGCGCCCTCGGCGGCACTGCTTTCGTCCAGCCATTCGCCGTTGTGCTGGTGGTAGACGCTGGTGCTGGAAACCCACAGGGTGTGTGGGCGCGCGTCGCCGGCCAGTGCCGCCAGCAGGTTGGCGGCGCCCTGCTCGTAGACCGCACGGTAGGCCTCGGCGCTGCGCGCGCCCGGGGTCAGGGTCACCAGTACGTGGTCGGGGGCCAGTGCGGCCAGTCCCGCCAGCGTCGCGGGCGCGGTGACGTCGCCGGCCAGGGCTTGAATGGCGGGGTCTATCCTGGCCGGATCCCGGCGCAAGCCCCATACCTGCCAGCCCCGGGCCGCCAGCGTCTGGCCCACGCCGTTGCCGATATCGCCACAGCCGATGATCAGCAGGCGCGGTGGCCTGGCGGGGCGGGTGGACAAGGTGGCTGAAGGGGGTACCGATTGAGACACCTGATGGATGCTCCGATTAAGATTGCTAACATCTATAAACTGCGTACCTGCAGTATGCCATGACCCGGGAGCCGCCCCATGACGCTGACTGAACTGCGCTACATCGTCGCGCTGCACGACACCGGCCATTTCGGCAGGGCCGCCGAAAAATGCGCGGTCAGCCAGCCAACTTTAAGTATCGCCGTCAGGAAGCTCGAAGACGAGCTCGGCGTTGCCCTGTTCGAGCGCAGCCGCAGCCAGGTCAAGGCCACGCCCATCGGCGAGCGCATCCTGCGCCAGGCCCACACGGTGCTGGAACAGGCCGGCCGGATCAAGGAGCTGGCGGACGAGGGCCGCGACCCGCTGGGCAGCCGGCTCTCAGTGGGCGCCATCTATACCGTGGGGCCTTATCTGTTCCCCTGCTTCGTGCCCCAGCTGCAGCGTCTCGCCCCCGACATGCCGCTCTATATCGTCGAGAGCTATACCGGCGTGCTGCGTGAAAAACTGCGCGCCAGCGAGCTGGATACGATCATTGTCGCGCTGCCGTTCACCGAGCCCGACGTGGTGACCCAGCCGCTCTATGACGAGCCCTTTGTGGTACTGATGCCCGCCGATCACCCCCTGGCCGCCGAAAAGGCCATCGATCCCGCGCGGCTGGAGCAGGAAACTATCCTGCTGCTGGGCGAGGGGCACTGCTTTCGCGACCAGGTACTGGAGGCCTGCCCCGGGCTGCTCAAGGGCATGGGCAAGGCCACCGAGCAGCTGCGCTCGGTGGTGGAAGGCGGCTCCCTGGAGACGCTCAAGCACATGGTGGCCTCGCGCCTGGGGCTCACCGTGCTGCCGCGCTCGGCGGCGGGTATCGACCAGTATGGTGGCGGTCTGGTCACCCGGCCCTTCGTGGCGCCGGCACCCAAACGCACCGTGGCCCTGGCCTGGCGCGCCAGCTTTCCCCGCCACCAGGCGATCGATGTCATCAGCGAGGCGATCCGCCAGTGTCCGATGGCCCGCTGAGCGTAGAGGCCCTGCGCGGCGTGGGCCCGGCGCTGGCGGCCAAGCTCGCCAGGCTGGATATCACCCGGGTCTCCGACCTGCTGTTTCACCTGCCCCTGCGCTACCAGGACCGCACCCGGATAACCCCCATCGCCGCCCTTCAGCTGGGCCTGGAGGCGGTGGTCGAGGGCGAGGTGCGGGCCGCGGATATCGTGCTGGGCCGGCGCCGCAGCCTAGTGGTCCGGCTGCAGGACCACACCGGCACCGTCACCCTGCGCTTCTTTTACTTCAACGCCGCGCAGAAGCAGGCGCTGGCCGCCGGCACCCGGGTGCGCTGTTTTGGCGAAGCGCGGCGCGGCGCCAGTGGCCTGGAGCTGTATCACCCCGAATACCGCGTGGTGGCAGCCGGTGCCGAGCCGGTGGCCAGCGAGGCGCGGCTGACGCCCATCTACCCCGCCACCGAGGGCATCAGCCAGATGGCCCTGCGCAAGCTGTGCGCGCAGGCGGTGGCCTGGCTCGCCGACCACGCCCCCCCGGAGCTGGTGCCCGCCGCGCTGTTGCCCGCGCCGGCGGTGGCGCTGGCCGACGCCCTGCGCTACCTGCACCAGCCGCCTCCCGATGCGCCGCTGGCGGTGCTGCGCGAGGGGCGCCACCCCTGCCAGCTGCGGCTGGCCTTCGAAGAACTGCTGGCCCACAACCTGAGCCTGCACCGCTTGCGCAGCCAGATTCAGGCCAGCGGCGCGCCGCCGATCCCGGAGGACAGCGCCGCCCGGCAGGCGCTGGCGGCCCAGCTGCCGTTTGCCCTGACCGCCGCCCAGCGGCGGGTCGGCGCCGAGATCGCCGCCGATCTGGCCCGGCCGCGCCCCATGCTGCGGCTGGTGCAGGGCGATGTCGGCTCCGGCAAGACCGTGGTGGCGGCGCTGGCGGCCCTGCAGGTGCTGCGCGCCGGCTACCAGGTCGCGGTGATGGCGCCCACCGAGATTCTCGCCGAGCAGCACCTGGCCAGTTTCAGCCTGTGGCTGGAGCCGCTGGGGGTGCGGGTGGGCTGGCTGACCGGGCGCCAGAAGGGCAGCGCGCGCAATGCTCTGCTGGCGGCGCTGGCCAGCGGCGAGCTGCAACTGGTGGTGGGCACCCACGCGCTGTTCCAGGAGGCGGTGGAGTTCGCGGCCCTGGGCCTGGCGATCATCGACGAGCAGCACCGCTTCGGCGTCCACCAGCGCCTGGCCCTGCGCGAGAAGGGCAAGGGCCTGACGCCCCACCAGCTGATCATGACAGCCACCCCCATTCCGCGCACCCTGGCGATGAGCGCCTACGCCGACCTGGACACCTCGGTGATCGACGAGCTGCCACCGGGCCGCCAGCCGGTGGCCACCGCCGCGGTGGACAACCAGCGCCGCCCCCAGGTGGTCGAGCGCATCCGCGCCGCCTGCCTCGAAGGCCGCCAGGCCTACTGGGTCTGCACCCTGATCGAGGAGTCCGAGTCGCTGCAGGCCCAGGCCGCGGAGGCGACCTGCGAGGCGCTGGCGGAGAGCCTGCCCGGGCTCACGGTGGGGCTGGTGCACGGCCGCCTCAGCGCCCGCGACAAGGCCGCGGTCATGGCGCGCTTCAAGGCCGGCGAGATCCAGCTGCTGGTGGCCACCACCGTGATCGAGGTCGGCGTCGACGTGCCCAACGCCAGCCTGATGGTGATAGAAAACCCCGAGCGCCTGGGCCTGGCCCAGCTCCACCAGCTGCGCGGCCGGGTCGGTCGCGGCAGCGCCGCCAGCCACTGCCTGCTGCTGTACCAGACGCCGTTGTCGCGGCTGGCCCGCCAGCGCCTGCAGGTCCTGCGCGACAGCAACGACGGGTTTTTCATCGCCGAGCAGGACCTGCTGCTGCGCGGCCCCGGCGAGGTGCTGGGCACCCGCCAGACCGGCCTGATGAGCCTGCGGGTCGCCGATCTCGAGCGCCACGCCGACCTGCTGCCGGCGGTCCAGGACGCGGCCGGCGCATTGATGACCGGCGATCCGCGCCGGGTCGATGCCCTGATACGCCGCTGGCTGCCCCAGGGCGAGCGCTATGCCGGAGTGTGATGCCCGTCAAAGCCTCGCTGTGCGCCGCAGCGGGTTTTGTGGTCTGCACTACAATGAGGGTCGATAGATCCGGGGCAGTAGAGAACAAGGAGTCAGTCGATGACCATTCCAGCGACCGTCGAGGCGCTGTTGCGAACCAATAACGTGGACTATTCCGTAGCGGAGCTACAGCCCACGATCTCGCTCGCAGAGTTGCACCACAACAGCGATGTGCGGACCACCCTGCTCAGGAACGGCAAGGGTTTGTACCAGGTGTTGTATCCTGCGGACTGCCTGCTGGATATCCAGGCCCTG
>JAVEVZ010000130.1:0-8357 GCA_034004805.1 Spongiibacteraceae bacterium
CACCCAGGGCGATGCGAACATGATTGCTGCCTACCGCCAGTTCGCATTGCGCCTCGCCATCACCGAGCAGGCGGCTCAATTCGAGTACACCCTTGCGCGGGATGATCACCTGTCGCTCTTCACCGGCAATCTCCGGACAATCAGTTTCACTGATCGCCAAGCGGTGCCCATCGGTCGCAACCGCGCGCAGTTGCCCAGCCTTCATTTCCAGCAACATGCCATTGAGGTAATAGCGCACGTCCTGATTGGCCATGCAGAACTGCGTTTGATCGATCAGACCCTTCAAGACTTCCTGTGCCACCGTCAACCGGAAAGCCCCCGCCACATCTTCCGTTGCCGGATATTCCGTGGCTGGCAACGTGCTGAGCGAGAACCGGCTTTTGCCAGAACGGATCACCGCCTTGTCCCCGTCTATCGATACCTCGACCATGGCCTGCTCGGGCAGTGCGCGACAGATATCGTTGAACTTGCGTGCCGGCAGGGTGATCTCGCCGTCGCTGCCATTTTCCACCGTGGTAGTGGCAGTGAGTTCGACCTCCAGATCCGTGCCGGTCAGCGTGAGCTTGCCGTTGGCGACCTGAACAAGGACGTTGGCCAGGATGGGCAAGGTCTGTCGCTTTTCCACGACCCCGCCGACTACCAGTAATGGTTTGAGCAACGCTTCACGAGAGATGGTGAATTTCATGTCCTTGGCCCCGTCGCTTAGTTATTTCTTTTTTAATACGTAAACCAGTTGTTAAACCTATTACGCTGAAAAAATCTGTGTATAAATTGAAATTCAAATTATTTAACAGCCAGTTATGTAACATCAAACACCACCGCAAAGAGGTGCGCAAGCCGGTATTACATGTGGATAACTTTGGCTTTTATCCACAGCCTAGAAATCGAAAATCTTATCCACACGTTACCCCGTCTATGTCGACAGGGTTCTCAACAGGTTTGCATGGTCCTCCGCGATGCGCGGTTCGGATTCCTTCAATTCCTGTATCTTGCGGCAGGCGTGGATCACCGTGGTATGGTCCCGGCCACCAAACGCATCGCCTATTTCCGGCAGGCTGTGACTGGTCAGCTCCTTGGCCAGCGCCATCGCCAATTGCCGCGGCCGGGCCACGGAGCGGCTGCGCCGCTTGGACAGCAGGTCTGCCACACGGATTTTATAATACTCCGCCACCGTCTTCTGTATGTTTTCGATGGTAACCAGCTTTTCCTGCAGCGCCAGCAGATCGCTCAATGCCTCCTTGGCGAAGTCCAGGGTAATCGGCCGCGCGGTAAAGTGGGCATTGGCGATGACGCGGCGCAGGGCACCTTCCAGCTCGCGAATATTGGAACGGATGCGCTTGGCGATGAAGAACGCGACCTCCGGCGGTAACGCGGCTCCCGTCTGTTGCGCCTTGCTCATCAGGATCGCCACGCGGGTCTCCAGCTCCGGCGGCTCTATGGCAACGGTCAAACCCCAGCCAAAGCGCGACTTCAGCCGCTCCTCCAGACCATCCACCTCCTTGGGATAGCGGTCACAGGTGAGGATGACCTGTTGTTGCCCCTCCAGTAACGCATTGAAAGTATGGAAAAATTCTTCCTGAGAGCGTTCCTTGCCGGCAAAAAACTGGATATCGTCGATGAGCAGGGCATCCACCGAACGGTAATGGCGCTTGAACTCGTTGATGGCGTTGTGCTGCAGGGCCTTGACCATGTCGGCGACGAAACGCTCTGAATGCAAGTAGACGACGTTGGCGCCGGGCCGCTGGGCGAGGATCATATTGCCGATGGCATGCATCAGGTGGGTTTTGCCCAGCCCGACGCCGCCGTACAGAAACAAGGGGTTGTAGGCCACCCCCGGATTGCCGGCCACCTGTCGGGAGGCGGCGCGCGCCAACTGGTTGGATTTGCCCTCGACAAAATTATCGAAGGTGAAATTGCTGTTCAGGTTGCTGCGGCGCCCGGCGGTACCGCGAACCGGGGCGGGCTCACCGAGCCCCGGGCCGGGCGCGGTGGCGGCAGGTCGCAGCGGGGCGGGATCCGGCTCCACCTTCTTGCGGCTGCCGATCTCCAGTACCAGGCGCAGGGCGGCGTTGCCGCTCAGCTGGCGGGCAAAGGCGATGATCTGCTCGCCGTAACGATCCTTGACCCAGTCAAGCACGAACCGGTTGGGCGCCAGCAGGCGCAACGCGTCACCGTCCCGTTCTGCATGCAACGGACGAATCCAGGTGTTGAATTGTTGCGCCGGCAACTCGTCTTCGAGATGATCGAGACACTGCTGCCAAAGGGGCTCAGCCACGAAAGATTCTCAGGATGGAGGAGAGAAAGAGGGGCAAGTCTATACCCGAACGGCAAAGTTATCCACACCCCGGCAGCGACGCCAAGCCAGCGCCGTTATTGACAACCAGGGTGGATTCGCTGTAATTTGCGCCTCTTTTTTCCATGGCCCGAAACCGGGCCTGGCCGATCACTGAAAACCAGGCGAGTCCTATCATGAAAAGAACCTTTCAACCCAGCGTGCTGAAGCAGAAGCGCACCCACGGTTTCCGTGCGCGCATGGCAACCAAGAATGGCCGCAAGATCCTGGCCGCCCGCCGTGCCAAGGGTCGCGCCCGCCTGACCGTCTGACCGCGCCCGCGTCTTGCACGGCGCGTTTGGATTTCCGCGTGGCCTGCGGCTACTGCGGCCCGCGGAATTCCAGCGGATCTTCAAGGGGGCGGAATGGCGCGTAGCCGGCACCGCCTTTACCTTGCTGGCCGTTGCCAATACCCTGGAGCATCCGCGTCTGGGGGTGGCTCTGGCCAAGCGACAGATACGGCACGCGGTGCAGCGTAACCGCATCCGCCGTCAGTTGCGCGAAAGTTTCCGCCTGCACCAGCATCAGCTAGGCGGCGTCGATATCGTAGTCCTCGGGCGCGCCGGCATCGATGCACTTTCCACACAGGAGCTGCGCGCGGCGATCGACAGGAGCTGGGAAGAGCTGGCAAAGCGATGCAAAAGATCCTGATCCTGCTCATAGGCGCCTACCGCTACCTTATCAGCCCGTTTCTGGGCAACAATTGCCGTTTTCATCCCTCATGTTCCTGCTACGCCCATCAGGCGGTCGAGCGTTTCGGCGCCTGGCACGGTGGCTGGATGGCATTGCGCCGCCTGGGCCGTTGTCATCCCTGGCATGAAGGCGGTTTCGATCCGGTACCCGAAAAGAAAGACTAAACACCCATGGACTTCCAACGCCTGCTGCTTGTTGTCGCGCTCTCTTTTGTCCTGCTCATGCTGTATCAGGCCTGGCAGAAGGACTATGGTCCCCAGCCCCCGGTGCCGGTAGCGACCGCACAGGCCCCGGCACAGGCCCAAGACCTGCCCACCGCCAGCGCGCGCAACGGCGCCGAGCCGGAGATGCGTGAGGGCCTGGTCAGCGCCAAGCGCGTGCGCGTCCATACCGATGTGTATGCCGTCGAGATCGATACCCAGGGCGGCGACCTGCGCCGTGCCGACCTGATTCAGTATCCGGTTTCGCTCGACAAGAAAGACCAACCCACCCGCCTGCTCGATGACAGCAGCAATCTGTTGTTCATTGCCCAGTCCGGCCTGCGCCCGGCCACTGGCACCGAAGCCGGCCAGGTACCGGACCACTACGCCGTGTACCAGGTTGCACAAGAGGAATACCGCCTGGCCGAGGGTCAGGACGAGCTGCAGGTGCGCCTGCAGTGGCGTGATGGCAACGGCATTGAGGTCGACAAGATCTATACCTTCCGCCGCGGCAGCTATGTGGTGGATGTGGACTACGCGGTGCGCAACCAGTCGCAACAGCCGTGGGCCGCCCACGCCTACTATCAGCTGCAGCGCCAGCGCCCGACGGAAAGCACCGGCGCGTTTGGTATCTACACCTATACCGGTGGCGTGGTACATGGTCAGGAGTTGAAGTACGAAAAGGTCGATTTCGACGCCATGGATCAGGCCGCATTCAGTCGCACCCTGACCGGAGGCTGGGCCGCCATGATCCAGCATTACTTCGCCGGTGCCTGGATTCCGCCGCAACAGGCCAGCCAGGATTACTACAGCCGCGCCCTGGGCAACAACCGCTACCTGCTCGGCATGATCGGTGAAGGTGTCCAGGTGGCGCCGGGCGCCAACGGCACCTATCAGGCCCGCCTGTACATGGGCCCCAAGCTGCAGGACGAGATGAGCGCCATCGCCGACGGCCTGGCGCTCACCGTCGATTACGGCAAGCTCACCATCATCGCCGACCCCATCTTCTGGCTGCTCAAGCAGATCCACAAGCTGGTGGACAACTGGGGCTGGTCCATCGTGATCCTGACCCTGCTCATCAAGCTGGCCTTCTTCAAGCTCTCTGCCACCAGCTACAAGTCCATGGCCCACATGCGCAAGATGACGCCGCGCATGCAGGCACTGAAGGAGCGTTTCGGCGACGACCGCCAGAAGCTCAATGAGGCCATGATGAAGCTGTACAAGGAGGAGAAGATCAACCCGCTCGGCGGCTGTCTCCCCATCCTGGTGCAGATCCCGGTGTTCATCGCCCTGTACTGGGTGCTGTTGGAGAGCGTTGAGCTGCGCCAGGCACCGTGGATCCTGTGGATCAACGACCTGTCCACCATGGACCCGTATTACGTGCTGCCGATCCTGATGGGCGCCAGCATGCTGATCCAGCACCGCCTCAACCCCACGCCGATGGACCCGATCCAGGCCAAGGTGATGATGGCCCTGCCCATCGTGTTCACCTTCTTCTTCGCCTTCTTCCCGTCGGGGCTGGTGCTGTACTGGGTGGTCAACAACGTGTTGTCCGTGGCCCAGCAGTGGTACATCACCCGCTACGTCGTAAAAGCCTGATCACGCGAGGGCGGGAAATCGCAACCGCACACGCAGTAGACACCATCGCCGCCGTTGCCACGCCTGCCGGGCGTGGCGGCGTCGGCATCATCCGCATCTCCGGACCGGCCACCACGCGGATCGCCCGTGCCCTGCTCGGCGAGTGTCCCCCGCCACGCCGCGCCGATTACCGCCCCTTCCGCACCACCGACGGCACCCTCCTCGATCAGGGTATCGCGCTGTTTTTCGCCGCGCCTCATTCCTTCACCGGCGAAGACGTGCTCGAACTGCAGGGCCATGGTGGACCGGTAGTGATGGACCTGCTGCTGCAAACGGTGTTGCAGCTGGGTGCCCGCGCCGCGCGGCCGGGAGAGTTTTCGCAGCGTGCCTTTCTCAACGACAAGCTGGATCTGGCCCAGGCGGAGGCCATCGCCGATCTCATCGACAGCACATCGGCCCAGGCGGCGCGCAGTGCACTGCGCTCGCTGCAGGGCGAGTTCTCGCGCCGGGTGACGGCGCTGACCGAGGAGCTGATCCAGCTGCGTCTGTATGTGGAGGCGGCTATCGATTTTCCGGAAGAGGAGATCGATTTTCTCACCGACGGCATCGTCACTGCGCGTCTCGACGCGTTGCGCCAGCAACTGGCCGCAGTGCAGGAGGCGGCGCAACAAGGCAGTCTGTTGCGCGAAGGTATGACGGTGGTCCTGGCCGGCCAGCCCAATGCCGGCAAGTCCAGCCTGCTCAACGCCCTGGCCGGGCGTGACAGCGCCATCGTCACCGATGTCCCCGGCACCACGCGCGATGTCTTGCGCGAACAGATCAGCATCGACGGCATGCCGCTGCACATCATCGACACCGCCGGCCTGCGTGACAGCAGCGACGCCATCGAACAGGAGGGCATCCGCCGCGCCTGGGCCGAGATCGAGCGGGCCGACCGCGTGCTGTTGCTGGTGGACGATCGTCTGGGGGTCGGGCAGGTGGAGCAGGGCATACTCGCGCGTCTGCCGCCACGCCTGCCGGTGAGCTTCATCCACAACAAGATTGATCTCAGCGCACGCCCCGTGGCCATCACGCAAGAGGCCGGCACCACGCACATCTATCTGTCGGCCCGCTCCGGCGACGGCCTGGAGGTGTTGCGCGATCATTTGAAGCAAAGCATGGGATTTCACGCGGCGGCGGAAGGCGTATTCAGTGCGCGCCGACGCCACCTGGATGCATTGCGCCAGGCCGCCGCGCACCTCTGCGCCGGCGATGAACAGCTGCGCCGTTACCGTGCCGGTGAACTGCTGGCAGAGGAGTTGCAGCTGGCCCAACAGGCCTTGGGTGAAATCACCGGGGCCTTTACCGCCGATGACCTGCTGGGACGGATCTTCTCGAGCTTTTGCATCGGCAAGTAAACGCCAGCCGACCCATCACGGCATAGCTGCAGCTAGTCAGAGGTCCGTCGCCCGGACGGACGGAAGCGGGCTAGTGCCGCGCGCAACAGCGGCAGCGCGGTCGCCGCATCGCCCTTCCCGTAACGTAATTCGATATAGCGTGCGACGATCTCGTTGCTGATGTCGGCCAGATCGGGCCGCTGCGCAGCGACGCGCCGGGCAAAGTCATCGGGGCCTTCATGCGGCGCACGGCGCAGACCGACCGTCGCCAGCTTGTCGCAATAGCGCCGATAGATCCGCACCAGCGGATCGCGCCGCCCGCGCATGCGCAACAGCAGATAGATCATTACTGCACCGAGCACCAACGCGATGGCGCCGGTCAACAGCGCTATGACCCCCTGCCAGCCAAAGCGCAGCAGCCCCAGTCGATCCAGCAGTTCCTTCTGGCGCTGGTGGTTGTAGCCCAGGATCCATTGATTCCAGGCGTCGTTCACCGCGTCCCAGCGGTAGCGCAGTTCCGCAAGCGCGCGTTGCGCCCAGCCGAGGTCGAGATTGAGCGTGGCCGCATCGGTGGAGCGGAAGCGTTGTGCATCGGTGCTGGCCTCGACGCGCTGCGGCGGGATCGCGGCCGTCGGGTCCACGCGCACCCAGCCGTCGCCGTCCAGCCAGACCTCGGCCCAGGCATGGGCATCGGATTGGCGCACGATGAGGTAATCGCTCACCGGGTTCACCTCGCCGCCCTGATAGCCGGTGACCACGCGTGCCGGCACGCCGGCCCCCCGCATCAGGGTTACGAAGGCCGCGGCATAGTGTTCGCAAAAACCGCGTCGCGTGGTGAAGAGGAATTCATCGACAGGGTGGTCACCCAACGGCGGCGGCCGGCGCGAATACCAGAACGGCTGGTCGCGGAAATAATTGATCGCGCGGTCGACGATGGCCGGCGCCGGCAGCTGCGCCCATTGCGCCGCGAGGGCACGGGTGCGCGGATTGGCGGCCGCCGGCAGGCGCAGGCCGAGGCGGTACATTTCATCGGACAGGGGCCCGGTGACATAGCGGGTGTGGGAGGCCAGGTCATAGCGCTGACGCGCGATGACCTTGCGCTTGGACAGCAGCTGGAAATCGGCCGTCAGGGCCATGCCGCTCGGCACGACGGCGGGCAGGTCGAGGGCGAATATCCAGTGGGCGTTGTGCGGCTCCAGCGTGAGGGCATACTGCACCGGGTCGTCCAGGCTGTCGTGCCGGCCGGGCACGGTAAGCCAGCGCGGCGTAAAGTCCCTGGCAACCAGGTCCCAGCGGCGACCATCGGTAAGCCACAGCACCGGGCCGCGCCAGTACAACTGGTTGGCCGGCGGCACGGGCCCGGCGAAGTGCACCCTGAAGGCGACCTCCTCCGAATCGACCAGTTCGGAGATGTTGTTCAGGGTCATGTGATCGGAGATGCCGGTGCTGGCGCTGCTGCTGGTCTTGGGCACACCCCACAGCGGCTCGGACAGGCGCGGGAACAGCACGAACAGCAGCACCATGATGGGCAGCGCCTGCACCAGCAGCAGGCCGGCGCGGCGCAGGTAAAACGGGTGCTGCGGACCGGCGGGATGGCTCAGGGCGATGAGCGCGGCGGTGAGCAGCAACACATTGACCAGCAGATAGACGCCGACGTAGATCGACTGATCGACCAGGAAGCCGCCGGCGACCACGAAGTAGCCCATGAAGATCACCACCATGGCGTCGCGCAGGCTGCGCAGTTCCAGCAGCTTGAGGCCCAGCATCACCGTGAGCAGGGCGAGGCCGGCGTCGGCGCCAAACAGGGTGCGGTAGCCGGTCAGTATGCCGCCGATGCCCACCAGGGTCAGCAGCACGCGCAGCCAGCGCGGCGGCAGCGGCCAGTCGCGCAGGTCGATGGCGAGGCGCCAGCCGAGGAGGGCGATGCCATAGGGTATGAGCCAGAGCGGCAGGCGCAGCAGTTGCGGCAGCAGCGCTGCGGCAAGCGCACCGAGCAGCCACAGGCGGCCATGGCAGGCCAGCATCATGGCTTGTCACCGAACAGCGCCAGGGCCTCCAGGCAACGGCGGCGCTGGCCCGGACCGAAGTCCGGTGCAATCACCCGCGTCGGCAGGCGCAGACCATAGCGGATCCCGGCGGCGTCCGCCTCCAGCACCCAGCGGCACAGGCGCGACAGCC
>JAVEVZ010000131.1:0-8343 GCA_034004805.1 Spongiibacteraceae bacterium
GATATTGACGATCCAGCCGCGCTTTTTTTCCAGCATCCCGGGGATCAGCTTGCGGCCCAGATCAAACGGCGCCTTGATGTTCATTTCGAACATGATGTGCCAGCGCTTGTCGCTGATTTTCTCGCGGTCAAGAAAGTAATTGGCGGCCGCATTGTTGACCAGGATATCCGGCGCACCGAAGGCCGCGATGGTCTCTTCGACCAGGCGCTGGCGATCCTCGGACGAGCACAGGTCGGCGACCACCGCCCTGCCCTCGCCACCCACCGCCGCGATGGCCGCCAGGGTGTCGTTGAGGCTGCCGGGCAGGTGGTCGTGCCGGTCAAGGGTGCGCGCGGTGATCACAACCCGGGCGCCTTCCGCGGCAAAGCGCTGTGCGATACCCGCGCCAATGCCGCGGCTGGCGCCGGTGATCAGCGCAGTTTTTCCCTGCAGTCTGCCCATGGTCTGCACACCTTCACAAAGTCGAATAGCTGTAAAACCTCTGAATTACGCTGACGCGGATCAGAGGGTCCTGCATATCTGCCCTGTCCGGCGTCTGCTGCGCCGACACGCGAACCCGGGCTTACACTCATAAGAAAATCTTATGGCTGCGGAGCCGCCCGGCGAATACAACGGTACACAGCGCCGCCTGCGCAGCGCTGTGCAGGTGCGTCCGGGTCAGCCCTTGCGCTGTTTGGCGATCCACTCTTCGAGGACGTCGTACAGGTAGTCGCAATCCTCTTCGGTCATGGTCGGGTGACAGGGCAGCATCAGGCCGTTTTCCATTACCAGGTCAGCCATCGGGTAGCCTTCCGGCGCGGCGCGACACTCCACGCCTTTCATCATGGGCTGGCGCATGGCGTTGCCGGTGAAGATAACCCGCGTAAAGACGCCGTTCTCCTCCAGGTGAACCTGCAGGCTGCGGCGGCTCCAGCCCAGTTCGTCGCGCAGCTGGATGGGGTAGCAGATCCAGGTGGTGACCGTCTCGTCCAGCAGGCGCGGCAGGATAAACACGTCCTCGTGGCGCTTCAGAAACGCGGTGTGGCGGTCGAACAGGGTGGTGCGCAATTCGCTGAAGTGATCCAGCTTCTTGACCTGCTCGATACCGAAGGCCGCGCCCGCCTCGTTGGGGATAAACCCGTAGGCAATGTCCTCGAAGATAAACATGCCGTCGTATTCGATGCCGTCGAGGTCTTCAAGGAAACGGCCATCGCTCTTTTCACGCTTGGTGCCGTACAGGTATTTCTCGGAGGAGCGCCCCCAGCAGCGCATGCTCAGGCCGCGGTCCCACAGCTTTTCGTCGTCGACGCAGACCATGCCGCCGTTGCCCAGCGCGGTGATGATATGAAAGATCGAGAAGCTGGTGACCGAGATATCGGCGCGCTCACCGGCCGGGCGACCCCGGAAGCTGCCGCCCAGGGTGTCGCAGCTGTCTTCGATCAGGATCAGCTTGTGCTTGTCGGCGATCGCCCGCAGGCGGTCCCAGTCGGGCATGCCGCCCACCAGGTTGGGCACCAGCATGGCGCGGGTCTTGGGGGTGATCATGGCTTCGATCTTGTCGATATCGATCTGGTAGGTATCGAGCTCGACATCGACAAACGCGGGCACATAGCCGGCGCAGACGATGCTGGAGATATCGGTGCCGAAGGTCAGGGTCGGGGTGATCACCTCGGAGCCCTTGGGCAGATCGATCAGGCGCATGGCCATCAACAGTGCGGAGCTGCCGGAGTTGACCATGATGCCGTAGCGCTTGCCCAGCAGCGGCGCCACCATATTCTCGAAGTTGACGACCTTCTCGCCGATGGACATCCCGGTCTTCATGACATTGACGACCGCGTCAATTTCCTTCTGATCCAACATGGCGCCGCCGTAGCGGATAGTGCGTGGTTGCCTGGCCATTGCATGCCTCCAACGGTTGATGTTCACACGAACAGGACGGGCTGCCGCCCGACGGGGTTATTTATAACAGTGGGTATAAATAAAATCCACCAGGTTTTTTGGCAATCAATCCTCTGTTTCCGGGCGCTGTGCCCTGTGTAACGGAAATTGCCGGGCGCGGTGCTGGCGCTGCCCGGATCAGTGGCTCGAAACCCCCGAAAAGCCCGGTGCAGGCCATTCCCGCGCCGCACACCGCTACCGGCCGGCGGTCACCGAGCCGCACCCGCTGCGCCTGGCTGGCGCCAACCAACGGCTGCAGCGATGAAACCGGCTGCCTGTGTTACCGGCTACCGGTTCAATGGCACAAACCGTACCCGGGCGCCGTCGCGGGGCTTGGGCAGGGGCACCCACTGCAGTTTCGGCTGGTAGCCGGGTTCGCAGGTCAGGCGGCAGTTCAGCAACAGCTGGTGCAGAAAGCACTTGGCCTGCATCGCGGCAAAATGCAGGCCGATGCATTTGTGCGCGCCGCCGCCGAACGGGTGGTAACAGAAGGAATGGCGCTTGAACTCTGCGCGCTCCGGCGAGAAGCGCAGCGGGTCGAAGCGCTCGGGGTCGCTCCAGTAGTTCGCATCCCGGTGATTGAAGGCAATGGGCAGGAACACCATGGTGTGCGCCGGCACTGCAAAGCCACCCAGTTCCATATCCACCGTGGTGCGCCGGGCCATGATGGGCACCGACGGATGCAGGCGCAGGGTTTCCTGGATGCAGTAATCCATCAGTGTGAGCTTTTCGAGGTCTTCGTATTCCAGCGCTGGCTTGTCCAGTGCCTGGCACTCCTCGCGCAAGCGCTGCTGCCAGTCCTGGTTCTGGGCCAGGTGCATCACCATATGGCTGAGCAGGCTGGTGGTGGTGTCGTGGGCGGCGAACAGCAGAAAGGCCGCGTGCTGGACGATATCGGTGTCGCTGAACAGTTCGCCGTCTTCGCTGCGCTCGTTGCACATAAAGGTGAACATATCGTCCCCCTCGGCGCCGCGCCGCTCGCCCACCAGGCGCGCAAAATAGCCCTGCAGGTCGGCCTTGCCCTTGAGGCCGCGGCGGAATTTCATGCCCGGCAGGTTCCAGTGCAGCACTGCGCCCAGGCCATCGTTCAGATTGATAAACGCCTCGTTGAGCAGGTCCGCCTCGCCGCCGAACTCCTTGAGGCCGATAAACACCCGCGCCCCCACTTCGAGCAAGGCGTGCTTGATCAACGGAAAGAAACTGACGGTTTTGTCGCGCGGCCACTGCTGGATACTGGCCAGCAGCATGGGGTTCATCAGCGCGACGTAATTGCGCATGGCTGGCGTTTTGAATGCGCCCTGCATGATGCGGCGCTGGAAGCGGTGTTCGTCAAAATCCCGCAACAGCAGACCGCCCTTGTAGAACTTGCCCAGCTGTTCGGCATAGCCCATCTCGGCGGAGAACTGGCGGTCCCTGTCCAGGTAGATGCGCTGGTAATTGTCGGCGCCCACCACCAGCAGACCGCGCTGGGGCCCCAGGCTGGTGCGCGAAACTTCACCGAAGCGCCGGTGGTGATCGCGGGCCACGCCCAGCAGATTGCCGAACATCTGCAGGCCACGCCCCACCAGGGGCCAGCCGTCGTCGCCGGGAATATGGGACAGGGCCTGGTTATCGGGCTGCTGGCGATAGTCCTGCGCCGGAGTTGCGGTGCTCATAGTTTTTACATCCTGTTGAATTATTGTTGTGCTCTGGGCTTCAGGGCGACCAGCCCGGCCACCGGTTTGAAATTATTGCGCAGGAAAAACGGCAGCCGGGGATTGACGCCGTAGTACGCGATGGACGTCGCCGTCGCCGACAGCGTGAGGTAGAAGTTGCCGGCCGCATCCGGCACCACGAAAGCGCCGGAACTGTCGCGGGACTCGAACGTGCCCAGCACTTCACCGGTGGCGGCGTCTATCTGCGCCACCACCACCTTGCGCGGCTGGGGATAGGCGTCGGCGCCATCACCGATTTCGTAGCAGAGATCCAGAAACGCCCACAGCCCCGAATCGGTGACCGTAATAATGCCGTCTACAGTGGCTTTGCGCTCGGCCAGCGGGTGCCAGCCCAGGTAGTGTTCCGCCACCGGGTGGTAGTCGCGGCGCCATTTGACGGCGCCGCTGTCACCGTCGATGGCGACGATGGTGCCGGCCACGCCGTTGAAGGAATACACGGTGCCGTCAGGGCCGATGGAGGGAGACGCCTGGCCCATGGTGTCGGGGGCTTCCCAGACCCGCTGCCCGGTCTTCGCATCCAGCGCCACCATCAGGCCGGCGTCGTCGATGGCATAGACCAGGCGCCCGTCGGGGGAGATCGCCGGGCTGGTGCCGGAGCCGCCGCCCATGGGCGCGGTAAAGGCGACGCCAAGGCCGGCAGGGTCGGTGTCGATACCGATCAGCACCCCCTGTGCCGGGTCCACGGCGGCGACGGTAATAAAAATGCGCCCGCTGTCGGGGTGCACCGCCGGCGTGTTGGAGACCGCCATATTGCGCCCGTAAAGCAGATCCCACAGTTCCTGATGGAAGGCTTCCGCCACCAGGCCGTTCTGCCATATGCCGGGGGGCAACTCGGCGGAGCGCAGCCCCTTGCTGCTTTCCAGGGTCAGAACCGGAACCGCAAGGGCGCCGGTCTCGCGGTCGAAAAACGCGACCTTGCCATCGGTGCTGACGCCGCCGACCCAGCCTTCGCGGCTGAATACCGGCGTGACAAAAAACCCCTCGATACCGTGCTCGGGCAGTGCCGCCACCCAGCGCAGCGCGCCGTCGGCGGTGAATGACCACAGCTGGTCGCGGTCATTGGCGTAGACCCGGCCTTCGCTGTCGACAATGGGCGCAGAGACCACCGCGCCGTAGTCGAAGTCGTCCATCGACTGCATGACAGGCGTTTCCCACAGCAGTCGCCCGTCGGCGCTGTAGGCGTGCAGGTTGCTGTGGCCCATGCCGCGCCCGCTGGGCACATAGATATGCCCCTCCGGGCCGAAAATGGGCCCGACAAACAGCGAAGCCCCCTCCAGCGCCGTCCACCAGGGCTCCACATCGGCATGGGGGCTCAGCGGCACGTAGTCCGAGTTGCTGCTGTCACGATGCACGCTGGCCCAGGGGCTCAGCGCGTAGTGCGCGCCGGTGCCGGGCTGCTCGGGCAGCGGCCCGGGCGCCACCCGCGGCACTGCCGAGGTGGCCACCACCGAGGTATCACAGCCGCTCAGGCACACGCCCAGCGCCAGCAGCGCCACTCCCTCCCAGATCCGCATCGCCGTACTCTCCTGTTTTTTTCTACTGGTCCATACGCGACTGGCTCGCGGTCTCTGCTACGCGTTGCCGCTCAGGTGTTTGGCCGCCAGATAACCGAAGGTCATCGCCGGGCCCAAGGTTGAGCCGGGCCCCGGGTAGGTCGGTAGTATGGCCGCCGAGCAGTTGCCGATGGCGTACAGGCCCTCGATGGCGGTGCCGTCCTCGCGCATAACCTGGGCGTGCTCGTTGGTGACCAGGCCACCCTGGGTGCCGAAGTCGCCGGCGTCGATGCGCATGGCGTAGAACGGCGCTTCGCTGATCGGCCCCAGGCAGGGATTGGGCTGGACCTCCGGGTCGCCGTAGTAGCGGTCATAGGCCGCGTCGCCGCGCTGGAATTCCAGGTCCTTGCCGGTGGCCGCGTATTCATTCATGCGCCGAACCGTGTCCTCCAGACCCGCCGGGTCGATACCCAGCTGCTGCGCCAGTTCGGGGATGGTGTCGGCCTTGCCGACAAAGCCGGACTCGAACCAGGCCTTGGGGATGGTCCAGTCGGGGCGCAGCTGCGCGGTCAGCAGCGGGCCCACAATGTACTTGCGACGGAACTTCGCATCGAACACGTGGTAGGAGGGCTGGCAGGGGTTCTCGTCGCTGTGGGCGCGGTACAGTTCCTGCTGAAACGCCATGTAGTTCTGGGATTCGTTGGCGAAGCGCTTGCCGGCCTTGTTGACCACGCAGGAACCGGGCAGGGATTTTTCCATGATCGACAGGCGCGGCACGTCTTCGCCGGGCACACTGACCGTGGTGCACCACCAGCCGCTGTCGATCAGCCGGGTCGCGGCGCCCAGGCGCTGGCCCTCGAGAATCGCGTCGCCGGTGTTGGTCTTGATACCCGCACTCCACTTGGCGTTGGTGGGCTCCGGCAGATACTGCTCGCGCATGGCCTGGTTCTGCTCAAAGCCACCGGCAGCGAGAATAACCCCGCGGCGTGCCTGGATCCGCAGCCGCTTGCCGGCGCGGTACACCACAGCACCCACGACCCGGCCGTCTTCGCTGATCAGTTCTTCCATGGGGCTGTTCAGCCACAGCGGAATATCGCGCTCTTTCATCGACAGCCGCAGCCGCGCAATGCCGGCGCTGCCGGTACACAGCCGCCGCGCGATGCGCGAGCGCAACCGCCACGGGATGTCCACGAGGTAGCTCAGGATCAGGCGCAGGGTGATGCCGAACCAGCCCTTGAGCCGCAGGGTCAGGATCTGCGCCTCGACCTGGGTGAAATGGATCAGGCCGAACAGCCGCATCATGTGATGGGTGAGTCTGAGGTTGAAAAAATCATCCCCCAGCAGCGAGGCGTCCACCGGCTCGGGTTCCAGCGAGCGGTGACCGGACTTGGCCCCCGGCAGGTTGGAATAGTAATCCGGGTAGTGCTCCAGGCTGACATAGCGCATATGGGTGCGCTCGTGCAGGAAGTCGAGCATTTTGGGCGCCTGGTCGAGATAGCGGTCAATCATCGCCCGCGGCACGCTCTCCTCGGGCACTGTCGCGTAGACATAGTCGCGCGCTTCCTCCAGGGAATCCCTGGCACCCTCCGCTTTTGCATAGCGGTTGCAGGGCACCCATACACCGCCCCCGGAGGTTGCACTGGTTCCGCCATAGGTGCTGGCTTTCTCCACCACCAGCACATCCCGCACACCCATTTCATAACAGCTCAGGGCCGCCGCCAACGCGCCGTTGCCCGAACCCACTACCAATACATCTACACTGTAATCCCACGTGTTCTCAGTCATTGCGCTGGTCTTCCCCTGAAAAATCGGCTGCCAGAAACTTTATCAGTTCGGACTGGAATAGTTGCGCGGCCTCGCGATGCACGAAGTGGCCGGCGCCCGGCACGGTAACCTGTTTGAACGGTCCGGTAAAAGCCTGCTGCATGCCATCGAACTGACGACAGTCGACACTGCCGTCCTCCGCACCGGCGAACCACAGGCTGGGCACCGGGGTTGGCGCCGCCATCAGGGCAAAATTCGCGCGGTTATTGCCGCGTATCATCGCCCGGTAATAAGCCAGCGCCGCGCGCAGGCCACCGGGAGCCGCCAGCGCATGCTTGACGGGCGTCAGCTGCCACTGCGCCGGGTCCCAGCCGGGCGACCAGGCGGCGTACAAGCGGTCGATAAACGCATAGTTATTGCGGGCAACCGCGCGCTCAGGCCACCACGGCAACTGGAAAAACCACACGTACCAGGACTTGCGCAGCTGCGCGAGGGAAAACCGCGTGGCCCCCAGATGCGGCACCGCCAGCACCACCAGGCGGCTGACCGTTTGAGGGGCGATATTCGCGGCACAGCAGGCGATCATGCCGCCCCAGTCGTGGCCGACCAGTATTGCCCGCCGTTCGCCCAGCGCTTCGATCAGGGCCAGTACCTGCCTGGCAATACTGGAGATCGTATAGTCGTCACCCGGCATCGGGCCAGAGGGCGAATAGCCGGGCAGAAAGACCGATACCGCGCGATACCCCGCCTCCGCCAGCACCGGCAGCAGTTCGTCGAAGCTGTGTGCCGTATCCGGGAACCCGTGCAGACACACCACCAACGGCCCCCGCCCCGCCTCGCGCCAGGCCCAGTTCACACCGTTTACCCGGAGGTGTTGTGTCGCTGTCATGGCTTTTGGAGGCTCCTTGGTTTGTCTTATTGCGCTGCCGGGGACAGCGCGTCGGATGTCAGATGTCGGATGTCGGACGCTGGACGCTTAACGGGAGACGCAAAAGCCGTCAGCCTTCAGCCAGGCTTTCGACGCCCGACCCATGGCCTCTCACGCGGCAACGCCGCCCCAAAAGCATCAGACGTCCGACATCAACAGCCATACCCGATCAGCGTCTTCCGTCCAGCGTCCGACCGCTTAACCAGAGACGAGAGGCGCTAAAACCGCTGCCTTCGGCCCGCGGTTCAAAAACGGTCCAGGTCTCACCACCCGGCAATTCCGCACCACCCCAAAGCGTCAGACGTCCAGCGTCAGACGTCCAGCGTCAGACGTCCTACGTCACACGCAATGCGCCGCATGGTACCCACAGGCCCGGGCTCGCTACAGTTAAATTCCGGCAAACTCGGGACGGCGCCGTTGCCGCGCGCTCCGATAACGATTGACTGATGGCGCGGCGCCGCCGGGGTTGTGTGATCAGGCGTCCTCGTGCGGCTCGCCGATCACTGCGGTCCAGCGCGGATCGTAT
>JAVEVZ010000132.1:0-8213 GCA_034004805.1 Spongiibacteraceae bacterium
GTTCAGGTGTTTGATGACGGTCGCATCGCCCTTCATGGCTGGCATCCTTCCGGCATGATACCGGTCCGTTGAATATGCCGGCCATTGTGCTGGGCAGGACGGTTTATGTCAACGCGGGGGCAGGCGTAAGTCTTTGATTGGAAATGAATAAAACTATGAATGCTAGTGATTGACAACCGCATTCAGATTCTGCTTTCAGACGCGCAGGCAAGTGGGCCGTCAGGCGGGGTAGAACAGGTCGTCCACCGACTTGCCAAGGGCGTCTGCGATGCGCTCGCCCAGCGGTGGCAGTGCTTCATTGAACACTTCCCGCGCCAGGCTGCCACACTTGCCGCACTGGCTGGCGATATCCAACTCGCGGCGCAGTTCGCGAAAACTGGTGGTACCGGCAGCCACCGCGCTGTGGATCTGATGGTCGGTGATGCCTTTGCAGAGACAGATGTACATGGGGCGCAAAAATCCAGCTGTCTATAAACTGAATGTGAATCTAAAACGAATGAGAATGATTGTCAATTAAATTCTATACAGGTATTTCAGGAAGAGAATAGTGGTTTGCTATCAACGTGCAAGGGTGTCATGGAGGGCATTTTATACGCCCCGTATGCGTGTATGATTGGCAGCTCCCATCGCCCGCGCCAGTGCTCGTCTGCGGTGCTGCGGCGACCAACCATTTTCTGGAGGCTTTATTCATGGGTGTACTAGTAGGCAAGCCCGCACCGGATTTCACCGCCAATGCCGTGCTGGGCAACGGTGAAATTGTCAGCGATTTCACACTCTCCGGGGCCATCAAGGGCAAATACGGCCTGGTGTTCTTCTACCCGCTGGATTTCACCTTTGTATGTCCCTCGGAGTTGCTGGCGGTGGACAGCCGCCTGGCCACGTTCAAGAAACTGGGGGTTGAGGTTATCGGTGTTTCCATCGATTCGCACTTCACCCACAACGCCTGGCGCAACACGCCGGTGGACAAGGGCGGTATCGGCCCGGTGGGCTATACGCTGGTTGCCGACATCAATCACGATATCTGCCGTGCCTATGACGTGGAAAGCGCCGGCGGCATGGCCTTCCGCGGCTCGTTCCTGATCGACAAGGCGGGCATCGTGCGCTCGCAGACGGTCAACGATCTGCCCCTGGGCCGCAACTTCGACGAGATGATCCGCCTGGTCGAAGCGCTGCAGTTCCACGAGGAGCACGGCGAAGTCTGCCCTGCGGGCTGGAAGCAGGGCGACAAGGGTATGGTCGCGACCCCCGAGGGCGTGGCCGCCTACCTGGCCGAGAACGCCAGCAAGCTGTAAGGCATCTGGCATCGCTGTACCGAAAGCCGGCCTCGCGCCGGCTTTTTTGTCGCGTTTTTTTGCGTCGAGGACACGGCTGCGGGGCGCCTGGCCCCTAGGCTGTCTAGTTTCCGTTTTCCTGATGGGCTTCCAGCGCCAGGTCCCAGCCGCCCAGCTCGCGCCAGCGGTTGACGATCAGGCAGAACAGCTCGGCGGTCTTGCGGGTGTCGTAGGCGGCCGAGTGCGCCTCGTGGTTGCTGAACTTGATGCCTGCCAGACGACAGGCGCGGGCCAGTACGGTGTGGCCGAAGGCGAGGCCCGATAATGTGGCGGTATCGAGCACCGAAAAGGGGTGGAAAGGGTTGCGCTTGATGTCGCAGCGCTCAGCGGCGGCCATGACAAAACCCAGGTCGAAGTGGGCGTTGTGGCCCACCAGGATGGCGCGGGTACAGCCGGTTTCCTTGACCTGCTTGCGGATTGCCTTGAACAGCTCGCCGAACACGATGGCCTCGGGCAGCGCGTTGCGCGACGGATGGTGGGGATCGATACCCGTGAACTCCAGCGCCGCGGCCTCGATATTGGCGCCCTCGAAAGGGTCCACCTGAAAATCCCAGGTCTGGTCCGGGTGCAGAATCCCGTCGTCGTCCATCTGCAGGGAGGTGGCGGCGATTTCCAGAATGGCGTCGGTGGCCGAGTTGAAGCCACCGGTCTCGACATCCACCACCACCGGCAGAAAGCCGCGAAAGCGCAGCGCCAGGGGCGACTTGGGGGTGTCATCGGGATTCATTCGACCAGCTGCCAGTGGAGTTCCTCACCGGCACGCAGGGGAATCAGGCGACTGTTCCCCATGGCCAGCTCGGTCGGCGCGCGCCAGGTCTGGCGGCGCAGGGTGATCTGGTCCGGGTTGCGCGGCAGGCCGTAGAAATCGGCGCCAAAATGCGCGGCAAAGGCCTCCAGCCGGTGCAGCGCGCCGGCCTGGTCGAAGACCTCGGCGTACAGCTCAAGGGCTGCATAGGCGGTATAGCACCCGGCGCAGCCACAGGCGGTCTCCTTGGCGTCGCGGGCGTGGGGCGCGGAGTCCGTACCGAGGAAAAACCGTGGATTGCCCGACGTGGCGGCGTCGATCAGCGCCTGCTGGTGACGGCTGCGCTTGAGGATCGGCAGGCAGTAGTAGTGCGGCCTGATTCCGCCGGCCAGCATGTGGTTGCGGTTGTACAGCAGGTGGTGCGCGGTGATGGTTGCCGCCACGGTGTCGGGCGCGCTGCGCACAAAGTCCGCGGCGTCGGCAGTGGTGATATGTTCCAGCACTACTTTCAGGGCAGGGTAGCGCTGCACCAGCGGCGCCAGACTGCGCTCGATAAACACCGCCTCGCGGTCGAAGATATCGATGTCCGCGTCGGTGACTTCGCCGTGCACCAGCAGTGGCAACCCCTGTTTTTGCAGGGCCTCCAGTACCGCGTCCAGCTTGCCGAGATCGGTGACGCCAGAGTCGGAGTTGGTGGTCGCGCCGGCCGGATACAGCTTGGCGGCGTAGACCAGGCCCGAGTCCCTGGCGCGGGCGATTTCGTCCGCCGGGGTGTTGTCGGTGAGGTACAGCACCATCAGCGGCTCGAACTGGCGCGGCAGGGCGGCCTGGGCGTCGATGATCCGCTGTCGATAGGCCAGCGCCTGTGCGGTGGTGACCACCGGCGGCACCAGATTGGGCATGACGATGGCGCGGCCGAAGGTCCGCGCGGTGCCGGCGACCGTCGCGCTCAGGGCGGCGCCGTCGCGCAGGTGTACGTGCCAGTCGTCGGGGCGAGTGAGGGTAATGCTGTCCATGGAATCCGGGCCTGTCGCGGAGCGCGCATGCTACCAGTTCACCCGGGGGCTATAAAGGATGACCGCCAGCCGCCGATAACAGCCGGGTAACGCAAAGGCGGTGGAACGGGTTTATGCGGGGTCCAGCAACGGGTTCGGGGGCAGGTCTGCGGTGGGTGGCGGCGCTGGTGCTGGCGGGCGTCAGCCTTGCGGCGCAGGCCATCAGCTACGTGGCGCCCATGGATAAGGCCGAATGGCGCCTGGAGCTGTCTCCCTTCGCCTGCCGCATGTGGCAACCCATCCCGGTATACGGCGATGCGGTATTCGAGGCCCTGGCCGGCGAACAGCAGCGCTTCTACCTCGACCCGGTGCGCAACCCCATGCGCGAGGGCAAGGCCTCCCTCATCACCACCGCGCCGGCCTGGGATCCCCAGCGACCGACCACCGATATGGGCTATGTGCCGGTGCGCGGGCCCGGTGAGCGGCCGGTCGAACTGGACAGCCGCGGCGCCAACCAGCTGCTGGACCAGCTCTACCAGGGCATGGGGCTGGTGTTCACCCGCCGCGCCTGGTATTCCGCCACTGAGCGCATCCAGGTCGGCATGTCGCCGGTGAATTTTCGCCGCGCCTATGCCCAGTACCGGGGCTGCCTCGCGGACTTGCTGCCGATTTCGTTTGACGAGGTGGCGCGCACCCGCGTGCATTTTCAGACTGCGAAATGGACGTTGACCCCGGCCGCGCGTGAAAAGCTGGATCTGGTGGTGCGCTTCGCCAAGGCCGACCCCAGTATCAGCGGTTTCTTTGTCGACGGTCACACCGACAGCGTGGGCCGCAAGCTGTACAATCTGGAGCTGTCGCAGAAACGCGCCGAGACGGTGACCAAATACCTGATCGCCAACGGCGTGGACGGCGCCCGCATCACCACCCGCTATCACGGCGAGCGCTACCCCGTGGCGCCCAACAACAGTGTCGACAACCGCGCCAGCAACCGGCGCGTGACCATCCGCCTGGAGCGCGACGGCATCGCCTACGCGGACTGATTCCGCGACAGTTCCCCCGTTATCGTCCCGCCATCAGTCCCTCGCAAGATTGCGCCGGAGGCCTTAGAATGGCGGCCTTTTCCGGTCGCCGTGTCGGGCGCCGTGGTTTATTTCTCGCATGTCGGAGCGCCCCATGTCTGCTATCAAAAAAGTCGTTTTGGCCTATTCCGGTGGCCTGGACACCTCGGTGATCGTGCGCTGGCTGCAGGACACCTACAACTGCGAAGTGGTGACCTTTACCGCCGATATCGGTCAGGGCGAGGAGGTCGAGCCGGCGCGTGCCAAGGCCAGGGCGCTGGGCGTGAAGGAAATCTATATCGATGACCTGCGCGAGGAGTTTGTACGGGATTTCGTGTTCCCCATGTTCCGCGCCAATACGGTCTACGAGGGCGAGTACCTGCTGGGCACCTCCATCGCGCGGCCACTGATCGCCAAACGGCTGGTGGAAATCGCCAATGCCACTGGCGCCGATGCGATCTCCCACGGCGCCACCGGCAAGGGCAACGACCAGGTGCGCTTTGAGCTGGGCGCCTACGCGCTGAAACCCGGCATCCAGGTGATCGCCCCCTGGCGGGAGTGGGACCTGACCAGCCGTGAAACGCTGATGAACTATTGCAAAAAGCACAATATCCCGGTGGATTTCGCCAAGCAGAAAACCAAGTCGCCTTACTCCATGGACGCCAACCTGCTGCATATCTCCTATGAAGGCGGCGTGCTGGAAGACCCGTGGACCGAGAGCGAAGAGGACATGTGGCGCTGGACCGTATCCCCCGAGCAGGCGCCGGACACCCCCACCTACCTCGAGCTGACGTACGCAAAAGGCGATATCGTCGCCATCGACGGCAAGCCGATGAGTGCCGCCGAGGTGCTGGCCAGCCTCAACAAAATTGGCGGCGCCAACGGCATCGGCCGGCTGGATATCGTCGAAAACCGCTACGTGGGGATGAAGTCCCGCGGCTGCTACGAAACCCCCGGCGGCACCATCATGCTGCGCGCGCACCGCGCCATCGAGTCCATCACCCTGGACCGCGAAGTCGCGCACCTGAAGGATGAGCTGATGCCGCGCTACGCCAGCCTGATCTACAACGGCTACTGGTGGAGCCCCGAACGCAAGATGCTGCAGACCGCCATCGACTACTCGCAGCAGAGTGTCAACGGCGTGGTGCGCCTGAAGCTGTACAAGGGCAATGTGGAAGTGGTGGGGCGCAAGTCCGACGATTCGCTGTTCGACACCAGCATCGCGACCTTTGAAGATGACGCCGGCGCCTACAACCAGAAGGACGCCGAAGGGTTTATCAAGCTCAACGCGCTGCGGATGCGCATCGCTGCAGGCAAGGGACGCAAGCTCTGACGGGTAACTGACACGCCATCTGGCCGCCTGCGGCGGCCAGGTGGCGTCAAGCCAGGTTGCCGGGGAACCTCCGAACAACTCCCGCGCTTGCTGTGTTGTTCAGCGGTTCCCTAGTTTGCAGCCTGCTCCTGCTCCAATGCCTCGGCGAGTTCCTTCACCCACGCCTGTACTTTGGCCTGGTTCTCCGGTCCCAGCCGCCACAGGGCCTTGGTCAAAGCGCTTTGCTTTTCCAGCTCCGGATCGGCGTAGCGATAGAACACGCTGGGCTGTTCCAGGCGGGCGTCGGTGGGCGGCGGGTCGGCGGCGAGGATGTTCTCTATGGCATCTTCAAGGCGTCCGTCAAAGCTGCCGGGCTTGCCCAGGTCGCGGTAGGCATCCTCGAACAGATCCTGCCAGGCGCGGTAGTAACGCGCCGCGCGCTCCGGCGGAATGGCCGTGAGGCTGTTGACCAGCACCGTGGTGCGGGTGTAGTTGGCCGCGCTGGCGCGCTTGTCAGCGTCGACGGCAAAGGGGGCGATCGTGTAGTTCAACGGCCGGTGCTTGGCGGCGATCTGGCCTTCGGCCATCTGCTCCACCAGCGCGGTCCAGCGCCGCAATTGTTGTTCGGGCGCCAGCCATTCACCGATGGGCACATCCGGCAGCAGGCGCTCGGCGGCGTCGCGCCAGGTGGCGTCGCTGTTCTGCAGACTCTCGGCGACCGGCACAGGATCCACCGGCGCGGCCTCGCTTTCGTCATAAGACGGTGCGGGCGCTGGCGCTTGCGGCGTGGGGTCGGGGCGCTGCACGGGGCCGCTGCGGGCGCTGGTGTCAGGCAATGGGGTGGTGGTGGGCGCGGAATCACGCAGCATGGACCACAGCCCCGCTGCGATGGCGATGATCACTACGATGGCCGCCACTATGGCGAGATTGCGATGCTTCATGACGCTGCCTGCTGGTGCATGTGGACCTCATGGTACGGCGCACCGGGCGCCGAGCTCAAGGGCTGGGCGGGAGACGGGAGACGCTAAACCGCTGCCTTCGATCCGGGGGCAAGCATCCAGCCAGCCAGATTCCCCAACCCCGCAACCCGCACCGGCCAAAGCGTCAGACGTCCAGCGTCAGACATCCCGCCGTGTTGTTGCGTTTTCCGTCCCGCGTCCGGCGCCAGTCGCCCAACCCCGGGTTTGGACACCACGCCGGCGTCATCAGCAATATCTCTTTTGCAAAACTTTTTATTGTGATAAAACGACTCGCGAACGATAAGAAAACGCTCCTGGTTCGTTTACGCGTAGACCGTGCACCCTGCGCGGTGTATGGGGGAACTGAGCACTGTAAGCGCTATATAAATGCATAACCTATAAAAAGCACCTCGGGAGAATCTATGACCACTATCGCGTGTTCCACGTCGCGTCCGCGTCCGCTGGCGCTGGCTGTATCCTCGGTTGTGTTGGCCACAGGCATGGGCTTGAGCGGCTCCGTGCTGGCACAGGGCATGGCCCTGGAAGAAATCATCGTTACTGCGCAGAAGCGTATGGAAACCGCGCAGGAAACCCCCGTTTCGATCATGGCGATCAGTGCTGAAGGCATTGAGAAGCGCGGTATCGTCAACAGCGCCGACCTGATTGGCGGTATTGCCGGGGTGGGCGGCTTCAGTGCCCCCGGCTCCCGCGCTGCCACCGGCCTCAGCATGCGCGGCGTCTCCGCCGGCTCACCCGCCAACGTGTCGCTGGACCCGGCGGTCGGCCTGTATATGGACGGCGTATACGTGGGCAAGCTGGTGGGTTCGTCCATGGACGTGGCCGAGATCGAGCGCATGGAGGTCCTGCGGGGTCCCCAGGGCACGCTGTACGGCCGTAACTCCACCGCCGGCGCGGTCAATATCATTACCCGCAAGCCCACTGGCGAGTTCGGCTTTCGCGCCACCGCTACCGCGGGTAATTACGATCTGTGGGGGCTGAAGGCCAACCTGGACCTGCCTGGGTTTGGCGAAGTGGGCGAGGGCATTGGCAAGATATCTGCCAGCCTGGGCTTCCACACCCGGCAGCGCGGCGGACTGTACTCCAACACCGGCGCGGGTGGCGATTTTGACACCATAGACCGCAACGCCTACCGCGCGGCGATCAACTGGATGCCCACCGATTCCTTCTCAATGGATTATGTCTACGATTACAGCGACCTGGACGAGACCCAGACCCTGTATCGCACTGTGGGCTTTACCCAGCAGAATGCAGCGGGCCAGAGCCGGCTGAATTTCCTGCGTAACACCGTACTGCCCGCTGCAAACGGCCTGGCGCTGGCGCCCGGCGCAGACCCCCGCATAACCAGCCACTGGATTCCCTCTATCCAGAAAAGCATTGCCGCCTACGAGGCCGCCGAGGCGCAGGGTGAAGGACGGCGCAGCAAGGGCAGTGGCGACAATATTCCCACCGCTGAAAACGAGATCAAGGGCCACTCCCTGACCTTCGCCTGGGAAGCCGGCGAAATGGGTGCGCTGGGGGATGTGACCTTCAAGTCCATCACGGGCTATCGTGAAATCGATACCTATGTATTCGGCAATATCGAAGATATTGACAGCTCGCTGGATGCCAACGGCATCGGGGCCTACAGCGATCTGGTGCACGGCACCCTGCTGGGGCTTTATGCGGCCCCCGGTACGGTAATTCCTTTCCTGACGCCCGGTCCGGTGACCGACGCGCTCATTGATAACGTCTGGCTGGGGATCGACCAAGAGGGCGCCTATCATTCGAAGCAGGACACCAAGTCCACCTACGA
>JAVEVZ010000133.1:0-8208 GCA_034004805.1 Spongiibacteraceae bacterium
CTGTTGTCGCACACAACAGCCGGCTGAAATTATCGCCAGTGTAGAGGAATCCCGGCCCCATGGGCGGCCACGATGCAAAGCCCAGCCATGCGCCGATGCGCTGCACAGCGGCAACCACCGGCGGCGGAAACCGGACGCTGCATTTGGCAGCAACAAAAAAAGGCAGCCGGGGCTGCCTTTTGCCGAGTCGCCGGATTCAGGCGCCCAGCTTTTCCTTGATCCGCGCGGCTTTGCCGGACAGGGCACGCAGGTGGTACAGCTTGGCCTTGCGCACGTCGCCGCGACGCTTGACCGCCACGCTGTCAATGCCGGGGCTGTGGGTCTGAAAGGTCCGCTCGACACCCACACCATGCGAAATCTTGCGCACGGTAAACGCCGAATTCAGACCGCGATTGCGCTTGGCAATCACCACGCCTTCGAACGCCTGCAGGCGCTCACGCGCACCTTCCTTCACCTTGACCTGCACAATCACGGTGTCACCCGGGGCAAAATCCGGCACGTCGGCCTTCAGTTGCTCCGCGTCCAGTTGCGCGATGATCTTATTGCTGCTCATGGCATGCTCCTGACTTCGCTAGCTTTCGCTCGTTAATCGCTTCACAGCGAGTGCTGTTAATTCCCCTGCTCGCGCAGATACTCCGCCAGCAGGGCCTGTTCCTCGTTGTCCAGCTGGCGATGGGCCAGCAGGTCCGGGCGTCGCTCCCGGGTTCGCGCCAGCGCCTGTTTAAGGCGCCAGCGCCGGATCTTTTCATGGTCGCCGCTGAGCAGTACCGCCGGCACCGCGCGGCCTTCGTACACTTCCGGCCGGGTGTAGTGCGGGCAATCCAGCAGCCCCGTCGCGAAGGAATCCTCCGTCGCCGACTGGTCGTGGCCCAGCGCACCCGGCAGCTGTCGGATCACCGCGTCCAGCAACACCATGGCCGCCAGCTCACCGCCGCTCAGCACGTAGTCGCCGATGGACCACTCCTCGTCGACCTCCAGCTCAATCAGCCGCTCATCGACGCCTTCGTAGCGCCCCGCCAGCACAATCAGCCGCGGTCGGGCTGCCAGTTCCATCACCCCGGCCTGGTCCAGCCGTCGCCCCTGGGGCGAGAGGTACAGCACCCGGCTGTCGCCACCCTGGGCCGCCCGCGCCGCCTGTATCGCAGCCCGCGCCGGCTCGACCTTGAGCAGCATGCCGGGACCACCGCCGTAGGGCCGGTCGTCCACGGTGCGGTGGCGGTCATGGGTAAAATCGCGGGGATTCCACAAATCCACCCGCACCAGCCCCTGCTGCACCGCCCGGCCACTGATGCCGTTGTCCGTCAGGGCCCTGAACATCTCGGGAAACAGGCTGACCACCGCGATGTCCATCTGATCCCTCTCGGCCATTTTAGTGGGCCGTTTTCTTTGGCCGTATTCTGATCGCGCGCTCTGACGCCGCGATCAGATTGAGCCCGGTTCAGCGCGGAAACCAGCGGCTCCGCTGCCGCAGCGCTCAGAACTCCGGATCCCAGTCCACCACCAGCTGGCCCGCGTCCACATTCACATCCGTGACAACAGCGCCGGGATTCCAGGGGATCAGGCGCTCGCGCCGATCCAGGCTGTGGGCGTCGCCCTGCACCACCAGCACGTCGTTGGCGCCGGTCTCCAGCAGGTGGTCGACAACCCCCAGGTCATCGCCATCCACGGTGCGCACCCGCAAGCCCTGCAGCTGGTGCCAGTAATACTCATCGACTGCCAGTGCGGGCAGCTGGCTGCGATCCACCGCGAGTTCACAGTCGCGCAATGCTGCGGCCTGGTCGCGGTCGTCCACACCCTGCAGGTGCCCCACCAGACCCTTGCCCTGGCGGTGCCCCTCGTCCAGCACCACCGGGCGCCAGACCCCGTCCTGCTGCAGGTAGCAGTTGCGGTAGCCCAGCAGGTTGTCCAGCGGCTGGGTGAAGGAGTGCAGCTTGAGCCAGCCACGCACGCCGAATACACCGGTGATCCGCGCCACGACGACCTTGTCGTCGGGCACACTGTTGTCAGACATCCCGCCGCCGGGCACCGGGCTCACAGGGTCGGCAGGCACTGACAGGCACCTCCAGTTCCGCGCCTCAGGCCGTCGTCTTGGCGGTCTCTTTGACCAGCTGCGCGACGCGCTCCGACAGCTGGGCGCCGTGGCCCACCCAGTGCTGCACGCGCTCGATATCCACCCGCAGGCGCTCTTCCTGGCCGCGCGCCATCGGGTTGAAGAACCCCACACGCTCGATAAAACGGCCATTGCGCGCCGACCGGCTGTCGGTCACGGTCAGGTGATAGAACGGGCGCTTCTTGGAACCGCCACGCGCCAAACGAATCGTTACCATCAGACACTACTTCCCAAAATTACCAGGCGCTACCGGATGGCAGCGCCCTGAATGAACTTGTATAAACCAGACACCGGCAGCCCAGCCAGCGCCCGGACCACCACAAAGGCGCGGGATTATACGGGATGCGCCGGGGATTTGAAAACCGCTATTTCCTCCCCGCCCGTCAGCGGCCGGGAAACCCGCCTCCGGGCGGCATCATGCCACCCATGCCACGCATCATATTGGCCATGCCGCCCTTCTTGCCGACCTTCTTCATCATCTTCTGCATCTGCTTGTGCTGCTTCAGCAGCCGGTTGAGATCCTGCACGTCGGTGCCGGAACCCATGCAGATGCGCCGCTTGCGCGAGCCGTTGAGAATATCGGGGTTGCGCCGTTCGGCGGGCGTCATCGAGTTGATCAGCGCCTCCATACGGGCGAACTGCTTGATGCTGGCCTCTGCCTGGGCCAGCTGGCTGAGCTGGCCGCCCATGCCGGGCAGCTTGTCCAGCAACGAGCTGATACCGCCCATGTTCTTCATCTGCTGGAGCTGGTCGCGCAGGTCGTTGAGGTCGAAGCGCTTGCCCTTCTGGATCTTCTTGGCGAGCTTTTCGGCCTTGACCTTGTCGATCTTGCTCTCGGCGTCCTCGATCAGGGACAGGATGTCCCCCATGCCCAGGATGCGCGAGGCGATCCGCTCGGGGTGGAACGGCTCCAGGGCATCGGTTTTTTCGCCCATGCCCAGAAACTTGATGGGCTTGCCGGTGATGTGCCGCACCGACAAGGCCGCGCCGCCCCGGGTGTCGGCGTCGGCCTTGGTCAGGATCACCCCGGTCAGGGGCAGCGCCTCGTTGAAGGCCCGCGCGGTGTTGGCCGCATCCTGGCCGGTCATGGCGTCGACCACAAACAGCGTCTCGATGGGCTTGACCGCGGCGTGCAGCGCCTTGATCTCGGCCATCATCGCCTCGTCGATGGCCAGCCGCCCCGCGGTATCGATAATCACCACGTCGTGAAACTTGAGTTTGGCGTGCTGGATCGCGGCCCGGGCGATGGCCTCGGGCTGCTGGTCCGTGGAGCTCGGAAAGAAATGCGCCCCCACTTCCCCGGCCAGGGTTTCGAGCTGCTTGATGGCCGCCGGCCGGTACACGTCGGCGCTGACCACCAGCACGGATTTGCGCTGCTTTTCCTTCAGGTAGCGGGCCAGCTTGGCCACCGAGGTGGTCTTGCCCGCGCCCTGCAGGCCGGCCATCAGAATGATCGCAGGGGGCTGGGTGGCGAAGCTCAGCGCCTCGTTGCGCTCACCCATCACGCGCTCCAGCTCATCCTTGACGACCTTGATGAACTGCTGGCCGGGGCTCAGGCTCTTGCTGACTTCCTGACCCACGGCGCGGGCCTTGACCGCCTCGACGAAATCCTTGACCACCGGCAGCGCGACGTCGGCTTCGAGCAGCGCCATGCGCACTTCGCGGGTGGCCTGCTGGATATTCTCCTCGCTGAGGCGACTCTGGCCGCCGATACTGCGCAGCGCCGATGATAGGCGTTCACTCAAATTTTCGAACATGGGGACTCTCGACGGATGCGGCTTGAATTGAACCTGCAAAGCTGCTGGAGTATAAACGATCGCCTTTACGATCCCAACGCCACCGACGCAACCATCACACCATGATCCAGCTGGCCAGCGCCATCGCCATAAGCCTGTACCTGCTCGCTGCCGTTCTCGAGGCACGCCAGCTGCGGGGGGCTGTTGCGCTGCGTTCACGGCTGCCCGTGGGCCTGGCCGCCGTCGCCGCGCTGATCCATGCGTACTGCGCCTACGCGGGCATCCGCACCGAACACGGCATTGACCTCGGCTTCTTTCCCGTCTCGTCGCTGATCGCCTGGATCGTGGTCACTCTCACCCTACTGGGCAGCCTGCGCCGCCCCCTGCAGAGCCTGCTGGTGGTGCTGTTGCCGCTGGCGGCACTGGCTATCGCCGTGCCGCTGGGGGTCAGCGGGCCAGGCCACAAACTGCACAGCATGAGCGACGGCGTGCTGGCCCATATCCTGCTGTCGATACTGGCCTACAGCGTACTGGCCATCGCCGCGCTGCAGGCCGGCGCCCTGGCGATACAGGAGCGCCAGCTCAAGACCCGCCAGGTGCGGGGCCTTATCCAGATGCTGCCACCGCTGCAGACCATGGAGGCCCTGCTGTTCGAGATTATCTGGGTCGGGGTGATCCTGCTGGCGCTGGCGATCCTTACCGGCTTCGCCTTTGTCGACAATCTGTTCGCCCAGCACCTGGTCCACAAAACCGTGCTGTCCATCATCGCCTGGGTTATTTTTGCCCTGCTGTTGTGGGGCCGCCATCGCTGGGGCTGGCGCGGCCACACCGCCATACGCTGGACCGCCGGCGGCTTTGCCGTGCTGGTACTGGCCTATTTCGGCACCAAACTGGTGCTGGAGCTGATCCTGCAGCGCGGCTGAATACCCTGTTGCCATCAACGCCCGATTTCTTCACCATAGCCGTCCTTCTTGGTGACTGGGCTGTGCTTTTCTCTTGAACGACATGACAACGGGCTTGCTGTTCGCGCTGCTGGCCGCAATGATCGTCCTGTCGGCGTTTTTCTCCAGCTCCGAAACCGGCATGATGACGCTGAACCGCTATCGTCTGCGGCACCTCAAAAACAGTGGTCATCGCGGCGCCAGGCGCGCCAGCCTGCTCCTCAAGCGCCCCGACCGGCTGATCGGCATCATTCTGATCGGCAACAACCTGGTCAATATCTTCGCCTCGGCCATCGCCACGGTCATCGCCCTGCGCCTGTGGGGCAACGCCGGCATCGCGGTCGCGACCCTGGGCCTGACCCTGATCATTCTGATCTTTGCCGAGCTCACGCCCAAGACGATCGCCGCCCTCTATCCCGAGCGCATTGCATTCCCGGCCAGCCTGGTGCTGCTGCCCCTGCTGAAGATCAGTTATCCGCTGGTGTGGCTGGTCAATACCATCGTCAATGGCCTGCTGCGGCTGTGCGGCATACGCACCGCCGCCGGCGACGAGGACCACCTCAGCCTGGAAGAGCTGCGCACCCTGGTCGGCGAAGCCGGCAAGCGCATCCCCAAACGCCACCGCGGCATGCTGCTCAATCTTCTCGACCTGGAACAGGCCACGGTGGAAGACCTGATGATTCCGCGCGGCGACATCATCGGCATCGACCTGAACGACGACGACGACCACATCCTCCACGTTCTGCGCACCACGGAACACACCCGTATCCCCGTGTACCAGGACAATATCAACAACGTGGTGGGCATACTGCATCAGCGCCACGTCAGCCGCGCCATCGGTTGCGACGGACGCCTGGACCGCGAGGCGCTGCTGCGCGAAGTCGGTGAAGCCTACTTCGTGCCCGAGAGCACGCGCCTGCACACGCAACTGTTCAACTTCCAGCACAGCCAGCGGCGCATGGCCCTGACCGTGGATGAGTACGGCGTGGTGCAGGGCATGGTGACGCTGGAAGACATACTCGAAGAAATCGTCGGCGACTTCACCTCACACTTCGGCGCCCATGCCCCCGAGATCGTCAGCGTCGAAAACGGCGAATACCTGATCGAGGGCTCCACCTCAATACGCGATATCAACCGCCAGCTGGAGTGGGACCTGCCCACCGACGGGCCCAAGACCCTCAACGGCCTGCTGATGGAGACTCTTGAATCGTTCCCCGATGCGCCCGTCAGCGTGCGCATAGACGACTATGTGTTTGAAGTGCTGTCCATCGAGGGCAACCTGATCCAGCGCGTGCGCAGCTGGGAGTGGCCGGGCAGCTAGTCCCAGCTGATACCGGCCTCGCGCCGACGCTGTTCGGCCAGCCGCAGCACCTCGCGCTTCTGCGCCGCGCTGTAGGCATGCCACCCGCTGATTTCGTTAATATCGCGCCAGCAGCCCGCGCAGACATCCTGCTCGTCCAGCGCACAGATCGAGATACAGCGCGATGCGACGTCGTCTTCAATCATGGTCCAGCGCCTTCAGATGCTCTGCGTGGCGCCGGCCGTTGGCGACGTAGTGCCGGGCCTGCAGCTTGAGCATCTCGCGCTCGTCGTCGCCGAGGCTGCGGCGCACCCTGGCGGGAGAACCCACCACCAGCGAGCCGTCGGGAATCTCCATATTCTCCGTCACCAGCGCATTCGCACCGATAATGCAGCCACTGCCGATTCGCGCGCCATTGAGGACCACGGCGTTGATGCCGATCAGGCTGTAATCGCCGACGCTGCAACCGTGCAGCATGGCCTTGTGGCCGACGGTCACGCCGCGCCCCAAAGTCAGGGGCACACCCGGGTCCACATGCAGCACCGCCGCATCCTGGATATTGCTGTCTTCGCCCAGCACGATGCGGTCGGCGTCGGCGCGTATCACCACGTTGTACCAGATGCTCACATTGGCACCGATCAGCACATCGCCGATGACCGTGGCGTTGTGCGCCACAAAACACTCGCCCTGGCGTTGGGGCGTGAGTTGTTCCAGCGTAAATAACATAAGCTCTCCTCGTTACCTGGCTGCACCTGGCTACAGTTGCAGATCAGCGCCGTAAACCTTGTTGGCCATTTCCATCAGCATCATCGCGGTCAGCCCCCAGATGCGCATACCCTGCCAGTCGTAGCGCGCCAGTAAACGCTGCTCGGTACCGACGGCAAACACTTCGCGCTGCAAATTGGCGGGCTCTGCAAAAAAGTCCATGGGCACATAGAACAGCGTGTCCAGCTCGTCGGGATTGGGCCGCAGCGGCAGGCCCGGCGGGATGACGCCCAGCAGTGCCCGCACCCGCAGGCCCGCGCGGGTCTGGCGCTGCGCCAGCGGCCCCACATAATCGAAATCCTGTGGCGCCAGTGCCACTTCTTCATTGCTTTCGCGCAGTGCAGTCGCCAGCAGATCCGCATCGCCGGGATCACAGCGCCCGCCGGGAAACGCGACTTCGCCGGCGTGCAAACGCATATGCGCGGCGCGGCGGGTCAGCAGCACCTGGGGCCGGGCCTCATCGGTCAGCGCCACCGCCACCGCGGCGTCGGCGCCGGTCGGCACCCACAGACCCGGCTCCGGCGACCAGAGTTGGCGCAGTCGCGTGGCCAGGCCCGACTCAGAAATTTTCCAGTCGCCAGACATCATAGGCAGGTTCTTCGTAGGGATGTGCGGCCTTGAGCGCGCGCACGGCTTCGGCAATCCAGGCGTCCTCACAGACCAGTTCGACCCGGTATTCCGCCACGCGCTCGACGCTACCCACCTCGCCCAGATGGGGATTGGCGCCCGCCAGCGGCCGGAACTGGCCCTCGCCGCGGACCTGCCAGCAGCACTGGTCATAGTCACCGATACGCCCGGCACCGGAGGCAAACACCGCGGCCTTGACCATCTCCAGATGGGTCTCAGGCACATAAAAGCAGAGCTTGTACATCGTTCACTCTCCCGCCGGATTCACGACCGCTGACCGGCCATCACGTCGTCGCCGCGTAAAACTCCGCAGCAAAGCGCTGCAGCTCACCCGCCTCGATGGCCGCGCGTATGGCCGCCATATGCTGCTGGTAGTAGCGCAGGTTGTGGATGGTATTCAACTGTGCGCCCAGCATTTCATTGCATTTGTCCAGGTGATGCAAATAGCCGCGACTGAAGTGGCTGCAGGTGTAGCAGTCGCAATTCGCGTCCAGCGGCGCGGTGCTGTGGCGGTGGGTGGCATTGCGAATCTTGATCACACCACTGGACGTAAACAAATGGCCGTTGCGCGCATTGCGGGTCGGCATCACGCAATCGAACATGTCGACCCCGCGCTGCACGGCCTCGAGAATATCCGCCGGCGTGCCCACCCCCATCAGGTAGCGCGGTCGGTCCTCGGGCAGCAGCGGCGCCAGGCCATCCAGCACCCTGAGCATGTCCTCCTTGGGC
>JAVEVZ010000134.1:0-8147 GCA_034004805.1 Spongiibacteraceae bacterium
TGCGGGTGGAGCCAAACGCCACGGTGGAGTCGATATTCTTGGCGGCGCGATAGGCCCAGCTGCGCTCGGCGCGGTTGAAGGGCATTTCCTCGCGGTCCATGGCGAAGAAGTACTGGCGGAAAAACTCCCCCAGCGACTCGAACAAATAGCGAAAACGACCGATCAACGGGTAGTTGCGGCGTATCGCGTGCTCGCTCTGGCGGCTGTCCACCCAGTAGAGCCAGGCGGCGAGCAGCACCAGCGCCAGCAAGCCCAGCACCAGCGCGGCACCCAGCAGATCCAACGCCCAGCTCAGATTGTCCTGCCAATGCATAGCATGCTCCCGCTCAAAAAATTCGCGCCCCTGTGCAACAGCGCATCATGAGGCCCGTCCAGGGCAGCCACTGACCCCGCCAGACTCATCGTTATGAAGGCTGTTCGCCGCACACCGGACAACCGGGATCGCGGGGCAGCACCAGATCGCGCCAGCGCATGGCGGCGCCGTCGAACACCAGCAAGCGGCCCACAAGGGGCTCGCCGTAACCCGTCAGGCACTTGATGACCTCCAGCGCCTGCACGCTGCCGATCACGCCCACCAGGGGCGCCAGCACGCCGCTTTCACTGCAGCTCAGCGCGGCATCCTCCACGGAGTCATCGTACAGGCAGCGGTAGCACGGGCTGTCACCGACCCCCGGCCGGAACACCGCCACCTGGCCCTCGCTGCGGATCGCGGCGCCGGACACCAGGGTTTTGGCGTGCTGAAGACAGGCGCGGTTGAGATCGAAGCGCACCGCGAAGTTGTCGGTGCAGTCCACCACCAGGTCGACCCGGGCGACCGCGTCTTCCAGCAGGCGGCCATCGAGTTTTTCGTTGATGCACTCCACCTGGCAGTCGGGATTGATGGCGCGTATCGCGTCGTGGGCGGACATGACCTTGGGCCGGTCCAGGTCGGCCACGCCGTGGGCGATCTGGCGCTGCAGATTGCTGAGGTCCACCGTGTCGTGATCCGCCAGCCACAGGGCGCCGACACCCGCCGCAGCCAGATACAGCGCCACCGGACTGCCCAGGCCGCCCAGCCCGACCACCAGCACCCGGGCCGCCAGCAGGCGCTCCTGCCCTTCGATATCGAATTTCGGCAACATGATCTGCCGGCTGTAGCGCAACAACTGCTGATCATTCATCCCATGCCTCCCGCCGCCTCCGGTGCGGTCTTCAGATCACTGCCGGCGCACCGGCGTTCAGACGGCGCGCGCACCACTTACCCGCTCGCGCCCGCCGTAGTCGCGCCACGACTGCACCTCCGTCAAGCCGGCGCTGCGCAGACAGTGCGCCACCGCCGCGGCCTGCTGCCAGCCGTGCTCCAGCAGCAGCCAGCCGCCGGGGCGCAGAAACTGCGCTGCACGCTGCGCGATACGATCGATCGCCGCCAGGCCGCCGTCCGCCGCCACCAGCGCGCTGCGCGGCTCGAACCGCACATCGCCCTGCGCCAGGTGCGGGTCGTCGGCATCGAGATAGGGCGGGTTGCTGACGATCAGATCCCAGCGCCGGTCCGCGGCCAGCGCGGCGTACCAGTCCGATACCACAAACGCGCAATTGGTCAGCCGCAGGCGCCGGCGATTGCGCTCCGCCAGCGCCGCCGCCTCCGCCACCACGTCGACCCCCAGCACCTGCCAGCCGGGGCGCTCGGAGGCCAGTGCCAGGGCGATGGCACCGGTGCCGGTGCCCAGATCCAGCACCCGGGCAGCCGCGGGCCCAGCCTGCGCCAGCGCCACCTCCACCAGGCGCTCGGTGTCGGGGCGGGGTATCAGGGTGGCGGGGGATACCTGCAGGCGCAGCGACCAGAACTCCCGCTCGCCGACCAGGTGCGCCACCGGTTCACCGCGCAGGCGCCGCGTAAACAGCGCTTCGAATCGCGCCAGCGCTGCCGCGTCGGGCGCGGTCCCGGCGTGGCTGTACAGGTAGCTGCGGGGGCGCGCCAGGCAATGGCACAGCAGCAGGTCGATATCGAGCTGGGGCGTATCGCTGAGCGCTGCCAGCGCAGCGGCCCGGGCGCGCAGCGCGCGGATGCTGCTCATTCGTCGCCGAGCGCAGCCAGCAGGTCCGCCTGATGTTCCTGCATCAGCGGCTCGATGACCTGGTCCAGCTCGCCCTCCACCACATCGGCCAGCGAGTACAGGGTGAGATTGATGCGGTGGTCGGTCAGCCGGCCCTGGGGGAAGTTGTAGGTGCGGATGCGCTCCGAGCGGTCGCCGCTGCCCACCAGGCTGCGGCGCTCCTCGGCCTGCGCGCTGCGCTGCCTGCTCTGGGCCTGGTCCAGCAGTTTGGCGGCCAGCAGGGACATGGCCCGCGCGCGGTTTTTGTGCTGCGAACGCTCGTCCTGGCACTCCACCACGATGCCGCTGGGAATGTGCGTGAGGCGAATCGCCGAGTCGGTGCGGTTGACGTGCTGGCCGCCGGCGCCCGAGGCGCGGTAGGTGTCGACGCGCAGGTCCGCCTTGGCGATGTCCACGCTCTCCACCGCGTCGACCTCCGGCATAACGGCCACGGTGCAGGCCGAGGTGTGAATGCGGCCCTGGGATTCGGTTTCCGGCACGCGCTGGACGCGGTGGGCGCCGGACTCGAACTTCAGGCGCGCGTAGACGTCGTTGCCCGCCACCCGGGCGATGACCTCCTTGTAGCCGCCGTGCTCGCCCTCGCGGGCGCTCAGCACCTCGACCTGCCAGCCCCGGGCCTCGGCGTAGCGCAGGTACATGCGCAGCAGGTCGCCGGCGAAGATCGCCGCCTCGTCGCCGCCGGTGCCGGCGCGGATTTCCAGGAACACGTTGTTGTGGTCGTTGGGGTCGCGGGGCAGCAACAGCCGCTGCAGTTCGGCTTCCAGGACTTCGCGGCGGGCCTCGCCGGCGGCCAGTTCGTCCTCCGCCATGGCGCGCAGCTCCGCGTCGGCGTCACCCATCAGCTCGCGGGCGGCGGCGAGGTCCTGCTGCACGCGCCGGTAATCACCGTAGCAGGCCACCACCGGTTCAATCTCGGCATATTCCTTGGAATAGGCGCGAAACCGGTCCTGATCGCCGATCACCCCGGCATCGCTGAGCAGGGCGCCCAGTTCCTGGTGGCGGTCCAGCAACTGGTCCAGTTTGGCGAGCAGCGATGCCTTCATGTGGCGGGGGGTTCCTTGTCGTCGGTCCCGATATCGTCCCGGTGGGACAGTTCAAACAGTTCGCGGGTCCACTGGATCACATCCTGGCGGCCCTCGGCGCTGGCCTTGCGCAACTGCGCGCTGGGGCTGTGCAGCAGTTTGTTGGTGAGGCCGCGCGCAAACTGCTGCAGCACCGCCTCCGGGTCATCGCCCCGCGCCAGGCGCTTGAGGGCGCGCTGCAGTTCCGCGTCGCGCAGCTGTTCGGCCTTGCGACGGTAGGCGCGCACGGTGGACACCGCGTCCAGCGCGCGCAACTGCTGGTGAAACTGGCGCACGCCCTCGTCGATAATAATGTCGGCCTTGCGCGCCTCGTGCTCGCGGGCGCGGCGGTTTTCATCGACGATCTCGGTGAGGTCGTCGATGGTGTACAGGTAGACGTCATCCAGTTCGCCGACCTCGGGCTCGATATCCCGCGGCACCGCGATATCCACCATCAGTACCGGGCGGTGACGGCGGCGCTTCAGCGCCGACTCCACCGCGCCCTTGCCCAGTATCGGCAGTTGGCTGGCAGTGGAGGTGATGACGATGTCAGCGCTCACCAGCTGCTCGGGCACTTCCGCCAGCAACACCGCTTCCGCATCGAAATGCTCGGCCAGCTCGCGGGCCCGACTCAGGGTGCGGTTGGCCACTGTGAGCCCGCCGATGCCGCGGTCGCGCAGATGCCGGGCGACCAGCTCGATGGTTTCACCGGCGCCGATCAGCAGTGCGCGCAACTCGCCGAGATCGCTGAAGATATGCTGGGTCAGGCTGACGGCGGCGTAGGCCACCGATACCGGGTTCTGGCCGATCGCGGTGTCGGTGCGCACCCGCTTGGCGACACTGAACACCTGCTGGAAGACCCGCGACAGCTCGGGTCCCACCACCCCGGCCTGCTCCGCCACCACCAGCGCCGACTTCATCTGGCCCAGAATCTGCGGCTCGCCCAGCACCATGGAGTCGAGGCCGCTGGCCACCTGCATCATGTGCCGCACCGCCTCGTCGTCGCGCAGCTGGTAGCTGTGGCGCTCCAGTTCGTCGCTGGCGACGCGGTGGTATCCCGCCAGCCAGTCGAGCAGCATCTGTGGTGCCTGTTCGCAATCGTCCACCACCGCATACAGCTCGGTGCGGTTGCAGGTGGAGAGCGCCACCACCTCCGCCAGCGCGGCACAGCCCATGGCATTGGCCAGCGCATCTTCCATATGCTCGGGCGCAAAGACCACCCGCTCGCGCAACGCAAGATCCGCAGATTTGTGGTTGATGCCGAACACCAGCAAGCTCATACCGGAAAAAATGGCTCCCGCCGGGCGAAAGGCTTAGTGAAAAAGCTCGACATTCTAACAACAATGCCCGGTCGTTGTGGATGCGAGCGGCCCGCCGCCGAGGCCATGCTAGACTTGCCGCACACTGCCCTGGGGACGTACGCCGTGACCATCAAACCCGCGCTGGCGCCGCTGTTACTGGCGTCCTTGCTCGCCGCCTGCAGCACTGTGCAAGAGCCGCGCCCCGCCGTCCCCGCCCCTGTTGTCGCCGCCGAAACCGAGCCGAAATGGCGACCATTCCCCGAGGACAGCTTCCTCGACCTGCTGGTGGCGGAGTTCGCGGTACGCCGCCAGCAGTATGACCTGGCGCTGGGCAACTACCTGCAACAGGCCTTCGAGACCCGCGACCCCGATGTCACCGAGCGCGCCGTGCGCTTGGCGCAGTTCCTCAACGCCGACAAGGCCGCGGTCGACGCCGCCCAGCTGTGGGTGGAGCTCAAGCCCGACGACCTGGACGCGCGCTTTACGCTGGGCACCCTGCTGGCCAAGAACCAGCGGCCACTGGAAGCCATGCCCCACATGGTCAAGGTGCTGGACGGCGGTGGCGACAGCAACTTTGCCGCCATTGCCGCCAGCGCCGCGGATCTGCCCGACGCCACCCAGCGCCGCCTGCTGGCCGAGTTCGACGCCCTGCTGAAGAGCCACGTCGACGACCCCAAGCTGCTGACCGGCAAGGCCCTGCTGCTGCAGCAGCTGGCGGAGCCCGACGCGGCGCTGGCGGTGATTCGCCGCGCGCTGGAGAAACAGCCCGACGAGTTGCACGCCATCGTTGTCGAAGCGCGCCTGCTGCAGCAGCTGGACCGCAGCGATGAAGCCCTGTTGCGCCTGGAACAGGTGGTGCAGCAGTATCCTTACAACCGCCGCCTGCGCCTGCAGTATGCGCGCCTGCTGACGCGCACCGATATGGCTGCGGCGCGGGAGCAGTTTGAAGTTCTTCTCGCGCAGAGTCCCGCCGATGCCGACCTGATCCTGTCCCTGGCGCTGGTCACCAAGGAGACCGGGGACCGCGAGCAGTCGCGCCAGTACTTTGAACAGCTGCTGCAACTGGGCCAGCGCACGGTCGAGGCCCACTATTATCTGGGCGAACTCGCCGAAGAAGCAGGCGACTGGCGCAGGGCCGTCGCCCACTACGAACAGATCCCCTCCAGCCCCAACTACTTCCCGGCGATCAGCCGCGCGGTGGGCCTGCAGGCCAGCCACGACGATCTGGCCGGCGCCCGCCAGCTGCTCGCCACTCAGCGCCAGCGCTATCCGCAGCACGCGGTGCGGCTGTACCTGATCGAGGCGGAACTGCTGCTCGACGCGCAGCAGCTGGAGGCCGGCACCCGGCTGCTCACCGAGGCCCTGGCACTCCACCCCGACCAGCCCAACCTGCTCTACGCGCGCTCCATGTTCAGCGAACGGCGCCGCGACGTGGCGCTGCTGGAAAAGGACCTGCGCAAGATTCTCGAGCAGGACCCGGACAACGCCGTCGCTCTCAACGCCCTGGGCTATACCCTGGCCAACCTTACCGACCGGGTCGATGAAGCCTACGCCCTGGTTCACCAGGCCCTGGCGCTTAAACCCGACGATCCCGCGATACTCGACAGCATGGGCTGGGTCGAATACCGCCGCGGCAATCTGCGCGATGCCCGCGAATATCTGGAGCGCGCCTACCGCGACTTCAGGGACGACGAGGTCGCCGCCCACCTCGGCGAGGTGCTGTGGAAGCTGGGCGAATACGAGCGAGCCCTCGAAGTCTGGCGCGAGGGTCTCACCGAGCGGCCCGACAGCCCCATCGTCAGCGAGGCCGTCAAGCGCCTGACCGGCAAGGCCACGCCGTGAGCCGCTGCATGACGCTGGCACTGGCCAGCCTGATCCTTGCCGGCTGTGCCGCACCCGCCCTGCGCGGCCCGGTGCCCACCGAGCGCTGGGAACTGGCCGGCAAGCTGGGCCTGCGCAATGCCAGGCAGGCGGAATCCGCCTGGCTCAACTGGCGCCAGTGCAACCAGCACTATCTGCTGCGCCTCAGCGGCCCGCTGGGCCAGGGACTGGGCTGGCTGGAGGGCAACGCCCACATCGCGCGCCTGCACCGCGACAACAGCGAAGCGCCGCAGATCACCCACGACCCCGAATCCAGCCTGGAGGAACTGCTGGGCACGCCCGTCCCGGTCGGCGCACTGCGCTACTGGGCGCGGGGCGAACCTGCACCCCGCGGCGAGCACCGC
Organism: Spongiibacteraceae bacterium; assembly: GCA_034004805.1. GTDB lineage: Bacteria > Pseudomonadota > Gammaproteobacteria > Pseudomonadales > CAMLJR01 > JAVEVZ01. The sequence goes on from JAVEVZ010000134.1 coordinate 6,681, forward strand.
GCGCAGCGCGATGCCGAGGGTCGCCTGACGCATCTGGAGCAATACGCCTGGTCGATCAGCTACCCGAGCTGGCACGCCGAGGGGCTGCCCGCCAGACTGGTGCTGACCCGCGCGGACCTGCGCCTGACCCTGCTGATCAAATCCTGGTCCGCCCTGCCCGCTGAGCAGTGCCCGACCTGGCCGTCCTGACATGCTGTCCGCGCCCGCGCCCGCCAAACTGAATCTGTTTCTGCACATTACCGGGCGGCGCGCCGACGGCTACCACACCCTGCAAACCCTGTTTCAGCTGCTGGACTACGGCGACCAGTTGCACTTTGCGCCCCGCGCTGACGGTCAGCTGCGGCTCGACAGCGCGCTGAGCGGCATCGCCGCCGACGACAACCTGGTCATGCGGGCCGCGCGCCTTTTGCAGTCCCGCGCCCGGTCTCTCGGGCAAAATCCCGGCGCGGATATCCACCTGGACAAACGCCTGCCCCTGGGCGGTGGCCTGGGGGGCGGCAGCTCTGACGCCGCCACCACCTTGCTCGCGCTCAACAAGCTGTGGCGGCTGGACCTGCCCCTCGACGAGCTGGCGGCACTGGGCCTGGGCCTGGGCGCGGACGTGCCGGTATTTGTGCTGGGCCGCAGCGCATGGGCCGAGGGCGTCGGCGAGGAACTGCGCCCCGTCGACCTGCCCGAGACCTGCTATCTGGTGCTGGCTCCCCCCTGCGAGGTGTCCACCGCAAGAGTTTTTTCAACGCCAGAATTGACACGCAACACCCTCCCCATCACAATAGCCGCCTTTCGCGCAGAGGGGGGTCGCAATGACTGCGAACCCGCGGTCCGGAATCAGTATCCGGAAGTGGCTAAAGCCTTGGATTGGCTGAATAAATTTTCCCCTTCTCGCATGACCGGCAGCGGCGCCTGCGTCTTCGCAGCGTTTGCCGATGCCGAGTACGCGCACGCGGTACTGGCGCAACGACCCCAAGGTTTCCAGGGATTCGTCGCACGGGGAGTCAACCACTCCCCCGCCCACCGCGCGCTCGGCTACGACGGCCACCCGTCGTCCGGGTTTGTTTGACTACTGGGGTGTCGCCAAGCGGCAAGGCAGTGGGTTTTGATCCCACCACTCGGAGGTTCGAATCCTCCCACCCCAGCCATATAGCAAGACCCCGGCAGTGAGATTCGCGCCAGGGTGCTGACAGAACCAGACGTGGGAGGATGAGAACCTCCGCCGAGGTTCGACCAGCGCAACGCGCTGGGACGTCGGAGCGAAGCGACGACGGGCTGAAAGCCCGAGGCCCGAAGGGCCGAGTCAATCCTCCCACCCCAGCCATATAGCAAGACCCCGGCAGTGAGATTCGCGCCAGGGTGCTGACAGAACCAGCAGAGCCAGGCCCCGGCAGCGCGGGAGCCCAGGTGCCAATTCGATAAGGCCTCCCACCAAGCGGGAGTGACGATGCATATGAATGGGTCGCTGGCCACCGA
>JAVEVZ010000135.1:0-8042 GCA_034004805.1 Spongiibacteraceae bacterium
AAGAACCTGTTCGACAAGGAGGCCCGCACGGATATCGGCTACGAGGAGGTCAACAATGGCGTCAACTTCGCGGGCGGCCCCAGCCCCCTCGAGTCCGGCTACAGCACGGTCAGCGTGATTCCCGAGCGCACTTTCGGCATCACCGGCACCTACCGCTTCGGCGGCCTCTGAAACCATCAGGTCTTAAGCGAAACTTTACGGCGCCTTCGGGCGCCGTTTTTCATTGCGCGGCGTTTGGTGGGCTTTCGAAAGTCATCTTCTGACAAACACCCGTGACACCGCCGCGGCACACCGCGGCATCATGGGCTGCGGGTCACGCTTTGCGGTTTGACCCCCGCCAATACCGCACCAATACTTTCCGCTCTCCTCTCCTGCAAGGAATCATTCTATGGGCATGGGCACGCTTGTCGCACTGGCGGTGCTGGGGCTGGTCGCTGTGTATACCGCGATGATCTACAACGGCCTGGTCAGCCTGAAACACGCGGTCGCCAAGTATCTGGCCAATATCGACGTCCTGCTGAAGCAGCGCCACGACGAACTGCCCAAACTGGTGGAGACCTGCCGCCAGTACATGCAGTACGAACAGGCCACCCTGGAAAACGTCATCAATGCCCGCAGTCAGGTGGCCCGGGCGCAATCGGCCGGCGACATCCAGGCGCTGGGCAAGGCCGAGGGCATGCTGCGCGCCGGGCTGGGCCAGTTGTTCGCGCTGGCGGAGAACTACCCCGCGCTCAAGGCCGACGAGACCTTCCGTCACCTGCAGCAGCGCATCTCCGGGCTGGAAAATGCACTGGCCGACCGCCGCGAGACCTACAACGAAGCGGTCAACAACAACAATGTGCGCATTGAGCAGTTCCCCGATGTGCTGGTGGCGCGCGCGTTCAATTTCCGGGCCTTTGAGCTGCTGCAGTTCGATGCCGGGGAAACCGCCGACGTTAATATCCGGCAACTGTTTCAATAGCATGCCGCCGTGGTTTGCCGCTGTGCTGGTCGGCGGCGCTGCACTGGTCTGTGTCGGCGCCAGCTGGCGCGCCTGGTTCAAGGCGCGCCGCATCGAGGATATCCCCACCTCGAAGATACGCTCGGCGGCCCAGGGCTATACCGAACTGACCGGCTTTGCCCGCCCCGGCAGCACCCCCCTGGTGACCGGCCGCCTCACCGGCACCCCCTGCCTGTGGTATCGCTACCGCGTGGAACGCTACCAGTCGCGCAAAAATGGCGGCGACTGGACCACCGTCGACAGCGGCAGCAGCCAGGCCGATTTTCTGCTGGATGACCACACCGGGCAGTGTTTTATTCTCCCCGCCGGAGCCGAGTTCCAGGTGGCCCACCGGCTGCGCTGGCGCGGTGACAGCCGCTGGCCCACCAGCGTGCCCGCGCGCACCGGCGGCCCCGCGCTGTTCGCCCGCGGCCGTTACCGCTATACCGAGGAGCGCCTGCACGACGGCGACTGGCTCTACGCGCTGGGACTGTTCCAGACCGTGCACGCCCCCAGTGCCGGTGAGCAGGCCGCCAGCCGCACGCGGGAACTGCTGAATGAATGGAAGCGGGATCATGCGCAGCTGCTGGCGCGCTTCGATCACAACCAGGATGGCGAGATCGATCTCGCGGAGTGGGAGCAGGCACGGGCCGACGCTGCAGCCGAGGCCCACTACCATGTCGTCAGACACTACGACGACACCCCCATCCACACCCTGGCCAGACCACCGTCCCGCAGCCAGCCATTTCTGATCTCCAGCACCGATCCCACCGTGCTGGTCAGGCGCTACCGGCGCAATGCCCTGTTGCTGCTGGTGGCCGCGGCCTTTGCGGTGTGGATGACCGCGCATATCGCGCTGACGCAGATCTGGCGCTGAACACCGCGCCAGCTTGACCCGGCCCGCGCCTATGGCACCATGCGGCAAACCCCACGAGAGTGCCGCGCATGAACGCCAACACTGAATTGCCAGTTACCACTTACCCCGCGCTGGACCCCGGTCGCGCCGTCACCGACGGCTGGGCGTTGATGTGGCAGAACCCCGGCCCGGCGATTCTCTACGCGCTGGCCTGCCTGGCGGGGCTTTTTCTCATCAATATGATTCCGGTGCTGGGGCAGATCGCAGGGCCGTTGCTGATGGGACCCGTCACCGCAGGCTTTCTGCTGGCGTACCGCAAGCAGGTGCTGGACAGCAACGTCGAGTTCAACGATTTTCTGGCGGGGTTTCAGTACTTTCTGCCGCTGATGATCACCGGACTGCTGGTCAGCATTTTCACCTCCATCGGTTTCTTCCTGCTGATCCTGCCCGGCATCTACCTGGTGGTGGCCTATCAGTTCGCCGTGGCCGTGGTCGCCTACGAGAAAAAGGATTTCTGGCCGGCCATGGAGAGCAGCCGCAAGCTGATCACCGCCAACTGGTTCAGCTACGCGCTGCTGGCACTGGTGATCATGGTCTGCAACTTCATCGGCGTGTTACTCGCCGGCCTGGGGCTGATCATCAGCCTGCCCCTGACCATGGCCATGCTGGCCAGCGCCTACCGCCAGGTGATCGGCTGGAACGCGCCTGGCACGGCGGCGGACCCCCAGCGCCACGCCCTGGAATCAGAGCCGCCCCAGGGCTGAACCCCGTCCATACCGGCGTCGCGGCCCTGGTGCGCCGACGCCGGCTCTACGCCGCTGATTTCGGCGTGCAGATCAGCACCGGGATATTGCGATCGGTGCGCGCCTGGTACTCGTCGAAATCCGGGTACATGCCCAGCAGCACCGGCCACAACTCGCGCTTCTCCTCGTCGCTGGCCCGGCGTGCAACCAGATTCCGCCGCTGGCCGTCGACCAGCACATCGATAGTCGGATTGGCCATGATGTTGTGGTACCAGACCGGGTCCGTATCCATGCCGCCCTGGGAGGCCACCAGCAGCACGCCGTCCCGGTAGGGCAGGTAGATCAACGCCACTTCGCGGCGCTGGCCGGACTTGCGCCCGGTCATGCCCACCACGCAGATGGGGTAGCCGCCGGGCCAGTGTTTCATCAAGCGGCCCTTGCTCAGCTTGAAGACCCAGATATTGAAACGCGTATACCAGCGTATCAGCCGCCGCGCAAAGCGCTGGTTGTCGATGGGCCGCACATCTTCGCGGCGGGTTTTGACGTAGTCGAATTCGCTCACGGCGAGTCCTCCCTCATTGCAATGAATACGGCCGGCGGCCCCGGCTCAAGGGCGTCGGCTCAGCGACATACGGTGGCCCCATCCACCACCAGCGAATGCCCATTGACGTAGGACGCCTGCTCGCTGCACAGCCACAACACCGCCGCGGCAATTTCATCGGCGTTGCCCAGGCGACCGCAGGGTATGCTGTTGAGAATCATCTGCTCCAGCTCCGGCCCCTGGCGCATGGAGTCCTCCAGCAGCGGGGTGCGGGTGGAACCCGGCAGGACCGCATTGACCCGTATCCCGCTGCGCGCCACCTCCATCGCCGCGGTCTTGGTCAGGCCCAGCACCGCGTGCTTGCTGGCGCAGTAAGGCCCCAGATGGGGCGTGCCGATCAGGCCCGCGCCGGAGGCAATGCTGACGACGCTGCCGCGCCCGGCGGCCTTCATGGCCCGCAGCTGGTGCTTGAGGCCCAGGAACACCCCGGTCAGGTTGATGGCGATGACCCGCTGCCATTCCGCCAGGCTGGTCTCGTCGAGGGTGGCCGGCGCGCCGGCGATACCCGCGCTGTTGACCGCGTAGTCGATCCGGCCAAAGTCGCTCTGGCAGCGCGCGACCGCCGCGCGGTTGACGGCCTCATCGGTCACATCGCCCACCAGACTGCTGACGGGGCCACTCTTCCCGGACACCAGCTCGTCTACCAGCGTCTGCAGCCGCTCCCCGTTGCGATCCAGCAGCACCAGGCGACAGCCCTGTGCCGCGAACTGGCGGGCACAGGCCTCGCCGATACCCGATGCCGCGCCACTGATCAGCGCCACCCTGCCCTGCATATCTGCAAACCGCACCTCGGCCATGGAATCTCCTCTCGTCATAGATCGTCGATTATGCCTGTGCCGGCCGGCTCCGGCCGTGACAATTTGGACAGCGGGCCAGCGGCTGCTGTTACCGGTTGCCGACGGTATACTGTGCGGCCATTGAGGAGGCCCGGGCTAACGTGAGTACTGTCGACCCCATACGCTGGCAGGACGGCGCGCTGCAGTTGCTGGACCAGCGCCTGCTGCCCCACACCACCACCTATGTGCGCTGCGGTTCGGCGGACGCCGTCGCCGATGCCATCGCTGCCATGGTGGTGCGCGGCGCGCCCGCCATCGGCATCAGCGCGGCCTACGGTATGGCGCTGGCGGCGCGTGAGGCCCGGCTGCCCGGCACGAGCGACGCCGCCGAATGGCACGCGGCACTCCGCGCCCCCCGCGCGCGACTCGCCGCCTCGCGGCCCACCGCCGTCAATCTGTTCTGGGCCCTGGCCAGGGTCGATGAGGCGGTCGACCAGGTCTGCGATCAGAAGGGTGACATCGCCGCCGCACTGGAGGCCCTGGCGATACAGCTGCACCGCGAGGACATTGCCATCAACCAGCGCCTGGGGGATATCGGCGCCCGGCTGATCGAGCCCGGCAGCACGGTCTACACCCACTGCAACGCCGGCGCACTGGCCACCGGCGGCTACGGCACCGCACTGGGCGTGATCCGCAGCGCGTGGCGCGACGGCAGCCTGCGCGGGGTCTATGCCGGCGAGACCCGCCCCTGGCTGCAGGGCGCCCGTCTCACCGCCTGGGAGCTGATGCAGGAACAGATACCGGTCACCCTGTGCACCGAGGGCGCCGCCGGCAGCGTGCTGCGCGACCACGACGTGCGCTGGGTGATCGTCGGCGCCGACCGCGTGGCCGCCAATGGCGATGTCGCCAACAAGATCGGCACCTATAACCTCGCCGTGCTCGCGCGTCACCACGGCCTGCGTTTTATGGCTGCGGTGCCCACCAGCAGCTTCGATCTCGGCATTGCCAGTGGCGCGGAGATTCCCATCGAGCAGCGCGGGGCCGAGGAAATCACCCACAGTCAGGGACAGGCGGTGGCGCCGGATCAGTGCGCCGTGACCAACCCGGCCTTTGATGTCACGCCCGCTGCGCTGGTGGACGTTATCGTCACCGAGTACGGGGTGATCGAGAACCCCACCACCGCCGCTATCCGGGAGCATTTTCAGCGCCATGTCCACTAGCCCGAGCAGTCACGCCTGGAGCGATATCGCCGCCCAGCTCGCCAGCACCGGCCGCGAGCTGTACCAGCGCGGCTGGGTCCCCGCCACCAGCGGCAATTTTTCCCACCGCCTGAGCGCCGACCGCGCGCTGGTCACGGCCTCGGGCCGCCACAAGGGCCGACTGGGCGAGCAGGATTTTCTGGTGGTGGACCTGGAGGGCCGGCCAATCGCCCCCGGCGGCAAACCCTCGGCGGAAACCCTGTTGCACACCCAGCTCTACCAGCGCCTGCCGCGGGTCAACGCCGTGCTGCACTGCCACTCGCCACTGGCCACGGTGATGTCGCGACAGGTCACCGACCGCGATACTCTGACGTTGGCGGACTACGAACTGCTGAAGGCCTTTCCCGGTATCGACACCCATGCCGCCTCAGTGCATTTGCGCATTTTTGACAACACTCAGGATATTGGCGCCTTGGCCCGCGAGGTCGATGCCTGGCTGGCCGACGATGCGGATTTTCCCTGCTACCTGATTCGCGGCCACGGCGTATACACCTGGGCAGAAACCCTGGAGCACTGCGAGCGCCAACTCGAAGCCCTGGATTTTCTGCTCAGCTGCGAACTCGAACAACTGCGCCTGCAGCGCTGACGCGGCAGATCTGCGCCGCGCCTGCCTATCTGCAGCGACCTGATAGCCGTGACGTTATAGCCGTGGCGCTGTAACTGAGGCGTTATAACTGAGACGTTATAAAAGGAGACTCCATGAGCGCCCTGACCATTTTCGACGAAGCGCGGCCGCAGACACCCCTGCTGACCACGACCGACGCCGCGACCATCCAGGCCCGGCTCGACGAGGTCGGCGTCCGCTTCGAGCAATGGCAGGCCAGCCAGCCCGTCGTCGCGGGCGACGCCCCCCAGACAGTACTGGCCGCCTACCAGGCCGACATCCAGCGCCTGGTGGAGGCCGGTGGCTATCAGACCGTCGATGTCATCAGCATCGCCAGCGACCACCCGGACAAAGTGGCACTGCGCCAGAAATTTCTCAGCGAGCACCGCCACAGCGAAGACGAAGTGCGGTTTTTTGTAGCGGGCCGCGGCCTGTTTGCCCTGCACCTCGACGACAAGGTGTTTGAGGTCCTGTGCGAGCAGGGCGATCTGCTGAGCGTGCCCGCCAACACCCGCCACTGGTTCGACCTGGGCGCCAACCCGGAGCTGGTCGCCATCCGCTTTTTCAACAACCCCGACGGCTGGGTGGCCCACTACACCGGCAGCGCCATCGCCGACAACTTTTCGCGGCTGGCCGACTGATGCGCAGCGATATCCAGGCTATCGTCACCGATATCGAAGGCACCACCAGCGCTATCGCCTTTGTGAAGGATGTGTTGTTTCCCTACGCGGCCGAACATATCCCCGCCTATGTGCGCGATCACCAAAGGGACGCTGCGGTGCGGGCGATACTCAATGATGTCGCCGCTGAAGCCGGGCTGCCCCGCGATGATATCGAGGGGCTGATACGCCAGCTGCTGGACTGGATCGCCCAGGACAAAAAAGCCACGCCCCTGAAAACCCTGCAGGGCATGGTGTGGGACGCAGGCTACCGGCTGGGCCACTACCGCGCCCACGTCTACCCCGACGCCGCCGCCCAGCTCCGCAGCTGGCATGCCCGGGGGCTTCCGCTCTACGTCTACTCGTCCGGCTCCATCGCCGCACAAAAGCTGTTCTTTGAATTCAGCGAAGCGGGCAATCTGTTGCCACTGTTCAGCGGCCACTTCGATACCACAGTCGGCGCCAAGGGCGATGCCGCGTCCTATCAGCGCATTTGCGACGCCATCGGGCTGCCGGCCGGGAACCTGCTGTTTCTCTCCGACGTGGAAGCCGAACTCAACGCCGCACGGGCAGCCGGCTGGCACACCTGCTGGCTGCAGCGTCCACAGGATGTGACGGCGAGCGCCGGCAGCGGACATCACCCCATCGTGCAGTCCTTCGCCGATATCGAGGCCGCCCTGCAACCATGACCCGGCGCGCCCTGATCAGCTTTGCGCTGGCGCTGATTGTCCCGCTGTTTTTTCTTGACCTCGGTTTTTTACCGGACTTTGTCGACCCGCTTTACCCGCTGGCGCATATCGGATTTTTCTTCCTGGCCGGCGCACTGCTGCTCAACATACTTGACGGCGCCAGCGGCTGGCGCCAGTTCGGCGCGGTCATGGCTGTCACCCTTATCGCAGGCGGCGCCGTCGAGGGCCTTCAGTATTTCACCCGGCGCAACCCCAGCTGGCATGATCTGGGCTGTGACCTGATCGGCGCGCTGCTCGCCTTTGTATTTTTATCGCGCGCGTCGCAACGGCAACCGATCACCGTGCGACTGACAACGCGGACAGCCGCATTGGCGCTGACCGTGTGGGCAAGCCTCTACCCGCTGATCGACAGCTGGGATACAGGGCTCGCAGACCGCCAGTTTCCCGTACTGTCGGATTTCGAAACCCGCTGGCAGGCAAGGCGCTGGAGCCGCGGCGAGATCGACCACAGCCTCTCGCGCAACGGCAACGCCTCCCTCAAAGTCGAACTCACCACCGCGCAATATTCCGGCACCACACTGAAGCGCAGCCTGGGCGACTGGTCCGGCTATCAGACACTGCAGTTCAGCATTTACAACCCCGACCCGGAACCACTGCAACTCACCATATCCATCAGGGACGAGGAACACTTCCGGCGCGGCACGCACTATGACGACCGCTTCAATGAAAGTATTACCGTCAACCAGGGCTGGAATGACTACAGCATTCCGTTACTCGCCATAAAGCAGTCGCCCGCCAACAGAGAAATGAATCTTGCCAACATAAAGGAGCTGAAGATTTTCACCGTGGATCCGAGCGAGAGAAGACAGGTCAACC
>JAVEVZ010000136.1:0-8038 GCA_034004805.1 Spongiibacteraceae bacterium
GACGGCATCGACGTGGCCATCGAACACATCAACACCTGGGGCTCCCAGCACACCGATACCATCGTCAGCGAGGATTACAGCCTGGCGCGGCGCTTTCTGCGCGAGGTGGACTCCAGCTCGGTGATGGTGAACGCCAGCACCCGCTTTGCCGACGGCTTCGAATACGGCCTGGGCGCGGAAATCGGCATCTCCACCGACAAGTTCCACGCCCGCGGCCCGGTGGGGCTGGAAGGTCTGACATCGCAGAAATACATTGTGCTGGGCGATGGCCAGATCCGCCGCTGAGGGCCGGCATTGATGCGCCGTCGCGCCCGTATCGGGATCTTCGGCGGCACCTTTGACCCCGTCCATTACGGTCACCTGCGCTCGGCCCAGGCCCTGCGGGATCGCCTGGGGCTGGACGAAGTGCGGCTGATGCCGGCCCGGGTACCGCCCCACCGCCCTCAGCCCGGGGCCACCGCGGAACAGCGTGTGCGCATGCTGCAGCTGGCCCTCGCCGACCTGCCGGGCCTGGCAATCGACACGCGTGAACTCAGCCGGCCGGGCCCGTCCTACAGCGTCGACAGCCTCGAGGCCCTGCGCGCGGAGCTGGGCGATGCCGCGCTGTGCCTGGTGCTGGGAGCCGACGCCTTTGCCGGCCTGCACACCTGGCATGAATGGCAGCGGATTCCCGGTCTGGCCCATATTCTGGTGCTGGCGCGCCCCGGTTACGAATGGCCGCGGGAACCGGCCCTCGAAGCGCTGTGCGAGCAGCGCCTGGTGGCCGACCCGGAGCAGCTGTTCGAGCGGCCCTGCGGCGGCCTGGCCGCCCTGAGCCTGCCGCCGGTACCGGTGTCGGCCACTGCCATCCGCGCCCGCATTGCACGCGGCGAGGCGCCCCATTTTCTGCTGCCGGAAGCAGTCTGGCACTATATTCAGGCCCACGGGCTTTACCGCAACGAGCAAGAGAGCGCATGACAGCGAAACATACCGCGGAACAATTGAAGCAAATGGCCATCAATGCCTTGGAGGACCTCAAGGGCAAGGACATCAAGGTGCTGGATGTGCGCAAGCTCACCGGTGTCACGGATTTCATGATCATCTGCAGTGGCACCTCCAACCGGCATGTGAAGTCGCTGGCGGACAATGTGGAAGTCGAGCTCAAAAAGGAGGGCATCCGCGCCCTGGGCGTCGAGGGCCAGCAGGACGGGGAGTGGGTACTGGTGGATTTCGGCGATGTGGTGGTGCATGTGATGATGGCGGAGACCCGCGCGTTCTACGATCTCGAGCAGCTGTGGAGCGTCGCGGCCGGCTGATGCGTATCACGGTGGTGGCGGTGGGCAATCGCATGCCCGGCTGGGTCGACCAGGCTGTCGCGGACTACCGCAAGCGACTGCCGCCGGAACTGCCCTTGCTGTGGCGGGATATCCCGCTGGCCCAGCGCGGCAAGAATGCCGATCTCAAGCGCGCCATTCACGCCGAGGGCGAGCAGATGCTGGCAGCCCTTGATCCCCGCGAACGGGTCATTGCCCTGGATGTGCAGGGCACGGCATGGAGCACGGAACAACTGGCCGAGGCGCTGGCGGGCTGGCAGATGGACGGGCGCAACCTGAGTCTGCTGATCGGTGGCCCCGACGGCCTGGCGCCGGCCTGTCTGGCGCGTGCCGAGCGGCGCTGGTCCCTGTCGCCGCTGACCTTGCCGCACCCGCTGGTGCGGGTGGTGCTGGCCGAACAGCTGTACCGGGCCTGGAGTATCAATGCCAACCACCCCTATCACCGCCAGGGCTGAGTGATGGCGGATCAGGTCACTCTCAAGGATACCTATAAGGAAACACGCATCTTTCGCGTGCGTTTCGCGGTGGCCGGACTGGCGCTGGTGGCGCTGCTGGGGGTGCTGGTGGCGCGCTACAGCGACCTGCAGATCAACGACTACGAAATCTACCGCACCGCCTCCGACCGCAACCGGGTGCAGTTGCTGCCGGTGCCCCCCAAGCGCGGCCTGATGTTCGATCGCAACGGCGTACTGCTGGCCGAGAACGTGCCCAGTTACAGCCTGACCCTGGTGGTGGAGCGGGTCGACGACCTCGATGCCGTGCTCGATACCCTGGGCGAGCTGGTGGACATCAGCCCCGAGGACGTGGACAAGTTTCGCCAGCGCCTGTCGCGGCGGCGGCCCTACCAGCCGGTGCCGCTGAAGTTCCGCCTCAGCGAGGAAGAGATTGCAACCCTGGCGGTGAACCGCCACCGCCTGCCGGGGGTCGATGTGGATGCGCAGCTGGTGCGTCACTACCCCCACGGCGAGCTGTTCGCCCATGCGCTGGGCTATGTGGGGCGTATCAACGAGCGCGAACAGGCCGAGATCGATCCTATCAATTACAGCGGCACGGAGCACATTGGCAAGATCGGCCTGGAGAAGTATTACGAAGACGAACTGCACGGCCGGGTAGGCTCCGAGAACGTTGAGACCAACGCCCGGGGCCGCGTGCTGCGGGTGCTGGAGCGCACCGACCCAAGCCCGGGCAAGGACCTGGTGCTGAACCTGGATCTGCGCGTGCAGCAGGCGGCCTTCGACGCGCTGGGGGCAGAGCGCGGCGCGGTGGTCGCCATCGACCCCCGGGACGGCGGCGTGCTGGCGCTGGTCAGTACGCCCAGTTTCGATGCCAACCTGTTCGTCAACGGCATCAGCAGCGCGGACTACAGTGCGCTGCGCGACAATGTCGATCTGCCGCTGTTCAATCGTGCCCTGCAGGGCCAGTACCCGCCGGGCTCGACGGTCAAGCCGTTCTATGCCCTGGCCGGGCTCTACTACGGCACCGTGACGGAGGAGTCCAGGGTCTACGACCCCGGCTGGTACCAGCTGCCCAACGACGAACGCCTGTACCGCGACTGGAAAAAGGGTGGCCACGGCACCTGGGTGCGCCTGAACCAGTCCATCGTCGAGTCCTGTGACGTCTATTACTACGATCTGGCGTTTCGCCTGGGTATCGATCGCCTGAGTGAATTTACCGCCCGCTTCGGCATGGGCGTGGAGACCGGTATCGACAACACCAACGAGCGCCCGGGGCTGCTGCCCAGCCGCGCCTGGAAGCGCGCGAACCGGAATCAGGCCTGGTTTCCGGGGGAGACCCTCAGCGCCGGGATAGGCCAGGGCTATGTGCTCGCCACACCGCTGCAGCTGGCGCACGCCACGGCCATGCTGGCCAATCGCGGGGTGGGCTTTGTGCCGCGCCTGCTGCGGACGCTGGGCGAGGTGCCCCAGGCCCCTGAACGCAACGCGCCCGTGAGCGACGTGGACGAGGCGCACTGGCGGGCGGTGATCCAGGCTATGGAAGACACCGTGCATACGCGCCGCGGCACCGGCAACCGGATCGGCCGCGACGCCCCTTACCGCATCGGCGGCAAGACCGGCACCGCCCAGGTTGTCGGCATCGCCCAGGACGCGGAATACGACGCCAGCCAGCTGATCAAGCGGCAGTGGGACCACGCGCTGTTTGTGGCCTTTGCGCCGGTGGACAATCCGCGCATAGCGGTTGCGGTGATCGTGGAAAATGGCGAGCACGGCTCCAGTGTCGCCGCACCGGTGGCGCGCAAGGTGATGGACGCGTGGTTGCTGCGCGAGGGTGAAGCGGGATGACCCAGCGCGATTTTGTGCGGCAGATGCCCAATATCGGCCTGCGCCCCAGCGCTACCCCCGGGCTCTGGCGGCGCCTGCACCTCGACCCGTGGCTGCTGCTGTTGCTGGTGATGCTGTCGATAGGCGGCTTGGTGGTGCTGTACAGCGCCAGTGGCCAGGACCTCGACGCGGTCCTGCGCCAGGGGCGGTTTTTCCTGATCGCCTTTGCGGTCATGCTGTTCATGGCGCAACTCGACCCCGAGCGCATCAAGCGCGTCACGCCGTTTGTCTATGTCGGCGGCGTGGGCCTGCTGGTCGCGGTGCTGGTGATGGGCACCGATGCCAAGGGCGCCCAGCGCTGGTTGAGCGTGGGCGGTTTTCGCTTCCAGCCGTCGGAGATCATGAAACTGGTGGTGCCCATGGCCGCAGCCTGGTATCTCAGCGCGCGCACACTGCCGCCACGGTTCAAGCATGTGGGGGTGGCGCTGGTACTGGTGGCGCTGCCGGCGGCTCTGATCGTCAGACAGCCGGATCTGGGCACGGCGATACTGATCGCTGCTTCGGGACTGTTTGTGCTGTTCCTGGCGGGTGTGGCCTGGAAGCTGATTTTTTCGGCCCTGGGGCTGGCGGTGCTGGGCAGCTGGCCGCTGTGGCATTTCGTGATGCACGACTACCAGCGGCAGCGGGTATTGACGCTGCTCAATCCCGAGAGTGACAAACTGGGCGCGGGCTGGAACATCATCCAGTCCAAGACCGCCATCGGCTCCGGCGGCTGGGCCGGCAAGGGCTGGCTGCACGGCACCCAGTCACACCTCGACTTTTTGCCCGAGAGCCACACCGATTTCATTATTGCGGTACTGGCCGAAGAATTCGGGCTGCGCGGGGTGCTGGTACTGCTTGCGCTGTACCTGTTGGTCATACTGCGCAGCATGTGGATCGCCAGTCAGGCGCAGCACTGCTTCGGGCGCCTGCTGGCGGGCAGCATCGTGCTGACGTACTTTGTCTACGTGTTCGTCAATATGGGTATGGTATCCGGGCTGCTGCCGGTGGTCGGCGTGCCCCTGCCCCTGGTCAGCCAGGGCGGCACGGCGCTGGTCACCCTGCTGGCGGGGTTTGGTTTGTTGATGGCGATAGGCACCGAAAAACGGGTTCTGACGCAATAATGTGGAGAAACTGCATGGGCTTCTTGGGGCGGGCGGCGCTGGCCGCAGCGGTGTTGGCCGGCGGGCTGAGTCACGCGGATTACAGCCGGGCGCCGGATGCGGCGGATTTCGTGCAGCGGATGGTGGAGGTGCACGGCTTCGACGCCCGGCAGGTGCGCGAGCTGCTGGGTCAGGCACAGCGCCAGGACAGCATTCTGGAAGCGATCGCGCGGCCGGCGGAGAAGACCAAGCCCTGGAAGGACTACCGCAAGATATTCGTCACTGATGCGCGCATCGAACAGGGGGTCAGCTTCTGGCGGGACTACGCTGCAACCCTGGAACGGGCCGAGCAGACCTACGGCGTGCCCGCGGACATGATCGTGGCAATCATCGGCGTCGAGACCTTCTACGGCCGGTTTCGCGGCAACCACCGGGTGCTGGACGCGCTGGCGACACTGGGTTTCGACTACCCGCCCCGCGCGCCGTTTTTCAAACGCGAGTTGGAAGAGTATCTGCTGCTGGTGCGCGAGCAGGGCTTCGACCCGCAGGCCCCCAGGGGCTCCTACGCCGGCGCCATGGGCTACGGCCAGTTCATCCCCTCCAGCTACCGCCACTACGCGGTGGACTTTGACGGCGATGGCGTGGTGGACCTGCTCGAGAACCCGGTGGACGCCATCGGCAGCGTCGCCAATTATTTTCGCCGGCACGGCTGGCAGACGGGACGCGATGTGGTGATCGCGGCCACCCGCGGCGCGAGCTTTGACGCGGCGATACTGCAGGCCGGTCCCAAGCCCACCCTGGACGCCGCGCAGTTGCGCAGTGCGGGTGTGGTGCCGGCTCGGCCGCTCGCCGCCGATGAGCGCGCCCTGGCGGTAAGCCTGGAGGCGGAGCAGGGGGAGCAGCTGTGGCTGGGTCTGCAGAATTTCTATGTGATCACCCGCTACAACCGCAGTCCGCTGTACGCGATGGCGGCTTATGATCTCAGCCAGGCGCTGCGCGCGCGGTATCCGCGATGAGACCGTGGAGCGGACTTACATTAATCAGAGGTCTGGGCTGCGCCCTCATTTTGCTGACACTGGGCGGTTGCCTGGGTGGCGGCGCGGGCGGCGGGATCCGCGACGGTGCGCCGGCCACCCCGGTGGACCCGGCGCTGATCCCCGATGCGATTCCGCGCAATGACCCGGTTACCCAGGCGGGCAATAAAAGCCCCTACACGGTGCTGGGTAAAACCTATCAGGTGATGCCCAGCGCCAAGGGCTACCGCGCGCGCGGCACAGCGTCCTGGTATGGCAGCAAATTTCACGGGCGCAAGACATCCAACGGTGAAACCTACAACCTGTATGGCATGACCGCGGCGCACAAGAGCCTGCCTATACCCTGTTACGTGCGCGTCACCAATCTTGCTAACGGCCGCAGTGCGGTGGTGCGGGTCAACGATCGCGGCCCCTTCCACGACGATCGCCTGATCGACCTGTCCTATGCGGCGGCGGTCAAACTCGGTTTTCATCAGCACGGCACGGCCCCGGTGGAAATCGCCGTGATCGACGTAGATAATGGCCCTCAGCGCACTGCGAGCGCGCTTGCCGATGCCGAATCCACGCACTATCTGCAGGCCGGCGCATTTCGCGATTGGCGCCTGGCAGAGAACCTTCGCGAGCGTTTGCAGGTCAATACCCAACACCCGGTAGCGATCAGCCGTGCAGGTGACGCGGGCGGGTGGTATCGCGTTCGCATCGGCCCATTCACCAGTCGCTCACAGGCCGAAGCCCTGCGCCAACAGCTGGCCGCGACCGGCGTGGCAGTTGCGCAGATCATCACTGATGCCCAATAACGTTTTAGCTGTCCAACGGATGATTCGATGACTAGATTGCTATTGCCCTGCCTGCTCGCCGTATGGTCCGCGGTGCTGAGCGCGCAGCCGGCCCTGATTCCGGCCGCGCCGCAGATTGCCGCCAAGGCCTGGATACTGATGGACGCCAACAGCGGCCGGGTGCTGGCCGAGCACAATGCCGACGAGCGCCTGCCGCCCGCCAGTCTGACCAAGCTGATGACCAGCTATGTGTTGTCCTATGAACTGGAGCAGGGTAACGTCAGGAACGACGATCTGGTCACCATCAGCAAAAACGCCTGGGCGCAGGCGCCCGAGTTTCAGGGCTCGTCGCTGATGTGGATAGAAGTCGGCAAGCAGGTGCCGCTGGGCGAGCTGCACAAGGGCATCGTGGTGACCTCGGGTAATGACGCGAGTGTGGCGGTGGCCGAGTATCTGGCCGGCAGCCAGGCGGCTTTTGCGGATGTCATGAACCAGCACGCGAAAATTCTGGGCATGACCAACTCACATTTCGTCAATGCGCACGGCCTGCCCGACCCCGATCATTACACCTCGGCCCGGGATCTGGCGCTGCTGTCCCAGGCTCTGCTGAAATTTCCGGCGGAGTACGATCTGTACAGTCTGCGCGAGCACACCTGGAGTGGTATACGGCAGAGCAATCGCAACCGCCTGTTGTGGCGCGACAGCTCCGTCGACGGTCTGAAAACCGGTCACACCGATGCGGCCGGCTATTGCCTGGTGGCCTCTGCCAAACGCGATGGGATGCGCCTGATCTCGGTGGTTATGGGGACTTCCAGTGAGTCGGTGCGCGAGCGCGAGACCGATGCATTGTTGTCCTATGGTTTTCGCTATTTTGATACCCGCCGGCTCTATGAGTCCGGCACCGAGCTCATCCGCAGCAAGCTGTGGGCGGCCCAGCAGGACGAGATCGCGCTCGGTGTGCGCGACGATGTGTACCTGACCATACCCCGCGGCCAGCAGGATAAGCTCAAGGCGGAGATGGCGATGGACAATGTGATTCGCGGTCCAGTTCAGGCGGGCACTGAATACGGCGAACTGGTGGTGAGCCTGGACGGCGAGGAGTTGCTGCGCGAGCCATTGGTAGCGCTGCAGGACATCGAGCAGGCCGGCTTTTTCAAACGCATCTGGGATAGCCTGATGCTGTTCTTTATCGGCCTGTTCAACTGATCCGGCCTGCTGTTTCGATGCGCGCAGGAGTGGGCGGAGCAAACGTGAGCACTACTGAGACGGGTGGCCCGGGCATGAACCAGGTATTTCTCGATGGCCAGTTTCTGCCGGCAGATCAGGCCAAAGTCTCGGTGATGGACCGCGGCTTTCTGTTTGGTGACGGCGTCTACGAAGTGATTCCGGTATTTGCCGGTCGCCCGTTCCGACTGCAGCAGCACCTCGACCGCCTGGACTTCAGCCTCGGCGAAATTCGCCTGCAGCAACCCTGGGGGCGCGAGCGCTGGGAGG
>JAVEVZ010000137.1:0-8037 GCA_034004805.1 Spongiibacteraceae bacterium
GTGGCAATACCTTGAGCCTGATGCTGCGCAACAACCTGCGCAGCGACAACAAGGGCGCTGGCGAACTGCGCTGGAGCTTCCCCCTCAACGAGCGCATCCGCTTGATGGTGAAATATTTCAACGGCTACGGCGAGAGCCTGGTGGACTACAACGCCTACACCGAAAGCATCGGGATAGGCTTCCAGTTCAGCGAGTGGTACTAGCGCGGGCTGCCGGTGCCGGTGGGCGCGCTCAGCCTTCGCTGAGCACCGTCTCCAGCAGGCTCAAGGCAAAGTTGCTGGCGACCTGGTCGGTCTGTCCGCTGCCCACCATGATCCGCGACATGATCAGGCCGTAGCGCAGGCCGGCAAACACTTCATAGTAGTGCGCGTCGTCGCTGCTGAACCCGCTCTCGGCCTCCCACAGCGCCAGGGTGGCGGCGCGGTCGGGAAGGCCCTCCAGGCGGGGAAGGCCGATGCCGGCAGAAAAAAAGCGGTCCATATACCACCACCACATGATGTCCTGCAGGGGGTTGCCCAGGGTCACCATCTCCCAATCCAGCACGGCGCTCACCTGGCCGTCAGGGCCGAACATCATATTGCCGATGCGGGCATCCCCCCAGCACAGGGTGGTGGGCTCCTGGCGGGGCTGGTTGCCGCGCAGCCAGGCCAGCGCGCCGGCACAGATCGGGTTGGCCTGGCCCTCCATGCCCCAGCTCAGGTAATTTTCCCAGTAGCGCAGCTGCTGCTGCAGGGCGGTGGCGCCGTCAGCGGGATGGGCCAGAAAGTCGAAGCCCAGCGCCCGGTAATCCAGCCGGTGGATCTTGGCGATCTCGCACACGCCGGCCTCCCAGATGCGCTTGCGCTGATCGGGCCTGGTATCTTCCATCAACCAGCCGCCCATGGTGTAGGGCGGCATATCCCCCGGCACCCGGCCGTCGATGCGCGCCATGATATAGAAGGGCGTGCCCAGTACCGACGGATCCTCTTCCAGACCCAGCAGGGGCGGCGCCCTGACTTCGGTGCGGCGGCCCAGGATATCCATGACGCGGTACTGCAGCGCCAGGTCGTACTCGGGAAACAGGGGGCGCGCGATCTCCGGCTGCAGGCGCCCCACGCAGCCCTGCTGAACCGGCCTGCCGCCCTGTTCATAGCGGATATCGAACAGCAGGGTGACATTGGACATCCCGGTGGCCTCGGGAATCGTCAGTTCGGATACCGTGACCGGCGTACCCAGACGGGCATTGAACCAGTGCTGCAACTTGCTGCGCGTACCCTCGAGGTCGTCGATCAGCGGCGTGGGGCGTTCGTTGTTCACGGTGTCCTCCGGGAAATCCGGCCGCGGCATCGGCCGATGCCGTAGCCTAGCAAAACCCTCTACGATCATATAGCGAGTTGCGGGGTCTGCGTTGTCCGCCGCAAGCCGGCATAATGACGGCCTCACGGTTCCGGGAACAATCCGCCATGCGTTACAAACTGTTTGGACATACGGGCCTGCGGGTCTCCGAGCTGTGCCTGGGTACCATGACTTTCGGTGAAGGCTGGGGCTGGGGTTCCAGCCGCGAGGAATCCTGTGCGGTCTTCGACGCTTTTGTGGCGGCCGGCGGCAATTTCTTCGATACCGCCGATGTCTACACCGGCGGCGACAGCGAGCGCCTGCTGGGCGATTTTGTGCGCGGCCAGCGCGAGCGCTGCGTGGTCGCCACCAAGTACTCGGCGTCGATCCCGACGGAGGGCGCGCAGGCGCACCCGCTGACCTCGGGCAACAGCCGCAAGCACCTGATGGACGCGGTGCATGCCAGCCTGCAGCGCCTGAATATGGATTACATCGATATCCTGTGGGTGCATTGCTGGGACTTCCTGACCCCGGTCGAGGAAGTCATGCGCGGCCTCGACGACCTGGTGCGGACCGGCAAGGTCTGTTACGTGGGGGTATCCAACGCGCCGGCCTGGGTGGTGGCCAAGGCCAATACCCTGGCCGGCCAGCGCGGCTGGACGCCCTTCAGCGGTCTGCAGCTCAAATACAACGTGCTGGACCGCGATATCGAGCCGGAATTCCTGCCCCTGGCGCGGGACCTGGATCTGGCCATCACCGCCTGGTCGCCCCTGGCCGGCGGCGTACTGAGTGGCAAATACCAGCGCGATGACGTCGCCGCCACCGCTGACAGCAAGCGCGCGGCCCTCTACGCTGACAGCCTGCCGGCACGGGCCTGGGCAGTGGCCGAGGCGCTGTCCGCCGTCGCCGCCGAGTGTGACGCGACGGCCTCCCAGGTGGCTCTGGCCTGGCTGCGGCAGCGCGACCCGCGGGTGATTCCGGTGATCGGCGCGCGCACCGTGGCCCAGCTCGAGGACAATCTGGGCAGTGTCGAGCTCAGCCTGAGCGCCGACCAGCTGGCCCGGCTCTCGGCGCTGGCGCCGCCGGCCCTGCCGTTTCCCCACGACCTGCTGCATTCCCCCGAGCAGATCCAGCGTAGTTATGGCGGTTATCTGGAGCATATCGATCAGCACCGTCCGCGGCTGTTTCCCCTCGACTGAACACGGGGGCGGTGGCTTCAGTCGGCGGCGCTCTGCCGCCGCGCGCCGCTGGGGTCCGTCGGGCTATTTTGTTTTGCCGGCCCGCTGGCCTATGCTCTCGTCTCCGCGCTCCCACTCCTGTCTCTTTACCTATCCGGATGGTGCTATGTCCTGGACCGTTGACGACGCCCGTGAGCTCTACAATATCGCCCAGTGGGGCGAAGGCTATTTTGATATCAGCGATACCGGCGACCTGATCGCGCGGCCCGACGCGAGCAGGCCCGAACACACCGTCAATTTCAATCAGGTCGCGCGCGATATGGCGGCGCAGGGCATGTCCCTGCCGCTGCTGGTGCGCTTCAACAATATTCTCCACGACCGGGTCGACCAGCTGTGCGGCGCCTTTGAAGAGGCGCGCGCCGCCTTCGACTACCAGGGCGAATACCGCGCGGTCTATCCCATCAAGGTCAACCAGCAGCACGATGTGGTGGAGCAGCTGCTGCAACACGGCGGCGCCGAGCGCTTCGGCCTGGAGGCGGGCTCGAAGCCGGAGCTGATGGCGGTGCTGGCGGTGGCCAACCCCGGTGCGGTTATCGTCTGCAACGGCTACAAGGACCGCGAGTACATACGTCTTGCATTGATCGCCGAGCAGCTGGGCCACTCGGTATTTATCGTGGTGGAGAAACCCGGCGAGCTGGACCTGGTGCTCGCCGAATCCAGCCGCATGAAAGTGGCGCCGCGCATCGGCGTGCGGGTGCGTCTCGCCTCCACCGGGCGCGGCAAATGGCAGGACTCGGGCGGTGAAAAATCAAAGTTCGGTCTCTCGGCGAGCCAGATTCTGGTCATGGTCGAGCGGCTGCGTCGCACCGGGCGGCTGTCGATCCTGCAGCTGGTGCACTACCACCTGGGTTCGCAGCTGGCGAATATCCGCGACATCCAGCGCGCGCTGCGGGAGTGCGCACGCTATTTTGTCGAGCTGCACAAACTGGGCGCAAATATCCAGTGGGTGGATGTGGGCGGCGGGCTCGGTGTCGACTACGAAGGCAGTAAATCGCGCTCTTCGTGTTCGACCAATTATTCCATGCAGCAGTATGCCGCCAAGGTGGTCGGCGCGATGGCGGAGACCTGCGCCGAACACAATCTGCCGCAGCCGAATATTATTTCCGAATCGGGGCGCGCGCTGACGGCACACCACGCGGTGCTGCTGGTCGATATTATCGATGTCGACGCCGAGCCGGGCCACGACCTGCCGCCGCCGGTCAAGGATGATGATCCGCTGGTGTTGCGGGAGCTGTGGCGGGCGCAGGCCAATATCTCCAGGCGCACGGCGCTGGAGACCTATCACGAGGCGCTGTATTACAGCGAGGAAGCGCACAATCTCTATGTCAGTGGCCAGCTGTCCCTCAAGCAGTGGGCACACGCGGAAAAGCTGTACACCTATTGCTGTTCGCAAGTGCGCAATGTGCTGGGCGCCAACCCCGGTGTGCACCAGGACGTGCTGGCGGAGCTCGACGAAAAACTCGCCGCGAAAGTGTTCTGCAATTTTTCGCTGTTCCAATCGCTGCCCGATTCCTGGGCCATCGACCAACTGTTTCCGGTGCTGCCGCTGCGCGCCCTCAACCGCGAGCCGACCCGGCGCATTATTATTCAGGACGTGACCTGTGATTCCGACGGCAAGATCGACAAGTTTGTCGCCGGCGAGGGTATCAGCGCGACACTGCCGGTCCCGGTGGTCGCGGAAAAGCAGGTGTTGGGATTATTCATGGTGGGCGCCTACCAGGAAATTCTGGGGGATATGCACAACCTGTTCGGCGACACTCACTCGGTGCACGTGCAACTGGACGAACAGGGCGGCGTCGAGTATCGCAACCCGCTGACCGGCGACACGGTCTCCGACATGCTCCACTATGTCGATTACGATACTGGCGCGCTGGTGGAAAAGTACCGCAAAAAACTCGCCGCCAGCGGCCTCCCGGATGCGCAGCAGGAAGCCTATCTCGATGAGCTGGTCAGTGGCCTGAGCGGCTATTGTTATCTGGAGGATTGATCGCCGCTGGCGGGAACCACCACTGACAGGCCGCCCGCCTGGTAGCGGTAGTGCAGTGGTGTGGTGGCGTGCACCATCTCGCCGTCCAGTGCGATGGTGAGCGGGTGGCCGCGGCGCCGGTAGCTGAGTTCGAAGCCCTGCAGGATATGGCTCTCGACCTGTTTTTCGCGCGCCAGTGGATCCAGCCCCCGCAGCATGGCGGTGCAGGCCAGCGCCAGGGTTTGCAGTGCGCCGTGGGTTTTGACGGCGATCAGGTGCAGACCGTCGCCGCCCCCGGGCCTCGGCTGACCGAGATAGGGAAATTCCAGTGCGCGCTCCCCCACGCCGACAAACACCAGCGGGGTGTGCAGGGTCTCGCCATTGAGCGCGATTGCAATACTGCGCAGGCGCAGCAGACGCCGGAATCCGGCGAGCAGCGTAGCCAGCACATAGCCGCGGCGGCGCTCGAGAAAATCCCGGCTGCGCACAAACGCGACATAGGCGCCCACGGCACCGGTATTCAGAAACAGGCGATCGTTGACATAACCCACACCCACCGTGTGCGGCTCGCCCTGCAGGGCGACATCCAGCGCAGCCGGCAGATCAAGCGGCAGTCCCAGGCGCCGCGCAAAATGATTGAGCGTGCCACCGGGAATTACCGCCAGCGCGGTATGGCTGCCGGCCAGTATCCCCGCCGCCAGTGCCAGTGTGCCGTCGCCGCCGCACACCAGTGCGCGCGGCGCAGCGGCGTCACGCAGAGTCTCCAGCGCGCCTTTGAGATCGCCCGGCGCAGTCGCCTCCAGGCGCACGCGTGGATCATCGCCCAACTGTTTGCGCACCAGCGCGGCACTGCCCGCACCGGGATTGAAAAACAGCGGCAGCACCTCGCTCATAACGAGGGCTCCCGCGCGTCGTCGTACGCTTGCCAGGCACCGGCATCGCGCACGTAGTCGTGGCGGACCTTGTCTGTAAACCGGTGGCCATCCCAACACCAGGTGTTGATCCGAAGCGCGCCGCGGTCACCGCGTATCAGGTTGAAGCTGTTGGGTTGGTCGGGCAGCAGGCGGTTGGACAGGGTGGTGCCCGCGTGGGAAACAATGACGCCGTTCAGCAGGCGGGTGTAGGGCAGGTGCACATGGCCACTCAGCACCAGATCGACGCCGATGTCGGCAAAGGTCTGCAGCGCGGCGTCACGCCGGTAAATCAGGCCGCGATGGCGCTGCACGTCGGGCAGCCAGAACGGGTGGTGCGCCACCACAATACGCAGATCCCCCTCCGGGGCGCCGGCAAACCGCGATGCGATAAGTCCGGTCTGTGCGCGGTTAATGCGGCCCCGCGACCAGTCGAGATAAAAACCTGCACTGCGCGCGGTGTTGACGCCGGCAATGCGATAGCCCTCGGCGCCGCAATAGGGCTCCAGCGGCAGGTTGAGGTAGCGCCGCCAGCGCCGCCAGGGCCGGACAAAGCGCGTCCACAGATCGACGCCCGGCAGATCGTGGTTGCCGGGTATGACCACGTGCGGCCAGTGCAACTGGTCCAGGAACTGTCGCGCGGCGCGGTACTGGGCGCCGGTGGCGCGCTGGGTCAGATCGCCACTGATGATCACGCAATCGGGGTTCAGGTCCCGCAGCTGGGCCAGCAGCGCAGCGGTTACGGCGGGCACGTCGCGACCGAAATGCAGGTCCGAAATATGGACGAGAGTAGGCATGCAGCGATGCGCTCGGGTCGACGGAACAGTCACGCTCGCAAAAAATCCCGGGAGCTGCAACCGGCAATTGGCGAGCCGGGCGAGCGCTGCAGGCGCGTGACAGGTTTGTAAGCACAGGGCTTGCAGGGGCGCTCTATACTGCGGGACATCACCAACTGTCACCCCATAAACATAATCAGGGAGCGCCATGGCCATTACAGTAACGCGACTCAACGGTGCGCTGGGCGCGCGCGTTGATGGCATTGATTACGCGTCCGGTATTGATGCCGCGACACTTGCAACGCTTCGCGACGCCCTGGCCCGCCATCATGTGCTGTGCGTCGAAGGGGCGCCCATGACGCCGGCGCAGCACCTGCAGATCGCGCGTCATTTCGGCGAGCCCGAGCACCACGACTTCTACCCCAACCTGGGCCCGGGCCTGGAGCATGTCACCGTGCTCGACTCGACCAAGGGCGGGCGCGCCGACATGTGGCACAGCGACGAGCAGTACCTGGCCCAGCCGCCGCAGTTCACCTTTACCCGCGCCATCGAGCTGCCGCCCCACGGCGGCGACACCGCGTTTATCTCACTCTGCGCGGCGTTTGATGCGCTCTCGCCGCGCCTGCAGCAGTGCCTGGACGGCCTCCAGGCGATGCACGACTACGCCCAGATCATCGAGTTCGCCTGGCAGGTGGGCCTGGTCACTGCGGCGGAGGTGGGCAAGGCGCTGCAGTCGGATCGCCAGACCCTGCACCCGCTGGTCACGGTGCATCCGCCGTCGGGGCGCAAGACACTGTTTGTGTCGCCGACCTACACCCGGTTTATCCAGGATCTGTCGTTTGTGGAGAGCAAGCACCTGCTGGCGCTGCTGTTCGAGCATGTGCAGCGGCCGGAATTCCAGTACCGCCACCGCTGGCAGCCCGGCGACCTGATGATCTGGGACAATCGCTGCACGCTGCACTACGCCGTCAACGACTACGACCAGCGCCGGGTGATGCACCGGATCTCGGTGATGCCGCCGGCGGCCTGAACCCGCCAACTAAACCGCGCCTGAGAATCCGGGCTGCAGTGGCGATAAGCGACGGAAACCGCTGGCGGCCGCGACTTCGCCGTCGTATGGTTCGGATTCAATAACCCATAATCCCCGGGCCGTTTGCCACTGGCGGCGCGCCACAGCTGAGGCTGACCATGTCCACATCCCTGAGTGCCCATATCCGCAAGGAAACCCTCGTCAATCTGGTCATCAATCTGGTGATCAACGGCGGCCTGGCCTACTGGCTGCTGCACAAGCACCCCGAGCTGCTGGCCTGGGGCGAAAACGGCTACGGCCCCGATCTGCTGATCACGGGGTTTCTGCTGGCGGCGATTATTTCCGCGATCTTTATCGCCATGCACCGCCGCAAGCGCGCCAAGGGTGATCTGGAAGGACTGGCAGGGGCGGAACAGGGCTGGGTGCGGCATATGCCCGCCAATACCTGGCTGGCCGCGGGCGTGTTCGGGCTGATCGGCCTGCTGGTCGCCGCGCCGCTGTTGCTGGCGATACTCTGGGTGCTGGGCATCGAGAGCCTGGTGCCCCTGCATTACGCGATGATCAAGGGTCTGTGGGCGGGTCTGCTGGCGGCGCTGCTGGTGCCGCCAGCGATTCGCCTGGGCCTGCGTCAGCCGGCCTGATGCGGAGCCTCTGAGCCGGGCTCGCCGATAAACCGGAAGCGCGGCACCGGCCTGCCGTCCACCATCACGGTTTCGCTGAACATGGCCAGCGGCCGCACCCAGTAGCCGCCTTCGCCGTACAGCGGGATATAGACCACCAGCGACTCGCCGGTTTCCGAGTG
>JAVEVZ010000138.1:0-7981 GCA_034004805.1 Spongiibacteraceae bacterium
GATAGTCGCCGGGGCGCAATCTGAGGCGGGCTAATTCCACCGCCACCCCGACCTGGCCTGCACCGCGCTTGTCGGTATTGCGTGGTGTGCTGCCCAGCGCCAGTATCGCCAGCGGCAATTCGGCCAGCGCTTCCACGTCCCGCAGGCAACCGTAGATCACCAGTGCCTGCCAGCCGTTATCCACCGCCAGCTGGCCCAGTTTGTCGCCCAGCAGCGAGCGCCGGCGCGAGCCGCCGCCATCCACCACAAGAATGCGCCCCTTGCCGCTGGCCCGCAGCATTTCACCGACTTTGGAGTTGTCTTCAAAGCACCTTACCGTGGCGATCGGGCCGCCGAACCGGCGCAGGCCCCCGTAGTGCCGGAACACCGGTTCGGCAATCTGCAGCTGCTCGCCATAGCGGTCACAGAGGTCAGGGGTGGAGATCGGTATCATGGCGCTGTACCCGCAACAGAATCCGCACACGCAATAAAAAAGGGCGGTGTTAACCGCCCAGGCATCGCATCGACTTGGGAAGCCTCGAGCACCATCCAGCGGTCCGGCAGTGGCTCAATGATTGGCCGCGTGCTGGAACTGCTGCTCCTCGGT
Source organism: Spongiibacteraceae bacterium (assembly GCA_034004805.1). Taxonomy (GTDB): domain Bacteria; phylum Pseudomonadota; class Gammaproteobacteria; order Pseudomonadales; family CAMLJR01; genus JAVEVZ01. The sequence goes on from JAVEVZ010000138.1 coordinate 587, forward strand.
GGAGCCGGTCAACGCGGTCACCGAGGACTTGCCACCCTGGATCACGGTCGTCATATCGTCGAAGTAGCCGGTGCCCACTTCCTGCTGGTGCGCGACAAACGTGTAGCCGCGGCTCGCAGCACTGAACTCGGGCTGCTGCACCCTTTCCACGTAGTGCTTCATGCCCTCGCCGCGCGAGTAGTGGTAGGCCAGCTCGAACATGTTGAACCACATGTTGTGGATGCCCGCCAGGGTGATGAACTGGTACTTGTAACCCATGGCGGCAAGCGCCTCCTGGAAGCGGGCGATCGTCGCGTCGTCCAGGTTTTTCTTCCAGTTAAAGGACGGCGAGCAGTTGTAGGCCAGCAGCTTGTCGGGAAACTCCCGCCTGATGGCCTCGGCAAACTTCCGCGCCTCCGCCAGATCCGGCGTTGCCGTTTCACACCACAGCAGGTCCGCATAGGGCGCATAGGCCAGACCGCGGGCGATGGCCTGGTCGATACCGGCACGGGTGCGGTAGAAGCCCTCCGGGCTGCGCTCGCCCACCACGAACGGGCGGTCATATTCGTCGACATCCGAGGTCAGCAGGTCCGCTGCATTGGCGTCGGTGCGCGCCAGCACGATGGTCGGCACCCCCGCCACATCCGCCGCCAAGCGCGCGGCAACCAGTTTCTGCACCGCCTCCCGGGTGGGCACCAGGACCTTGCCGCCCATATGGCCGCACTTCTTCACCGAGGCCAGCTGGTCCTCGAAATGCACACCGGCGGCACCGGCCTTTATCATCGCGCTCATCAGTTCGTAGGCGTTAAGCACCCCGCCGAAGCCGGCTTCCGCATCGGCGACGATGGGCGCGAAGTAGTCCACGTAACCCGGGTCGCCGGGCTTAATGCCCTTCTGCCACTGGATCTGGTCCGCGCGCTGAAACGTGTTGTTGATCCGCTCCACCACGGTGGGCACCGAGTTGGCCGGGTACAGGGACTGGTCCGGGTACATGCTCATGGCCGTGTTGTTGTCCGCCGCGACCTGCCAGCCGGAGAGGTAGATGGCCTCGATGCCCGCCTTGACCTGTTGCAGCGCCTGGCCGCCGGTGAGGGCACCCAGGCAGTTGACATAGTTCTTTCTGGCGCCGCCGTGCAGCAGTTGCCACAGCTTTTCGGCACCCAGCGTGGCGACGGTGTTCTCCACCTTCAGCGAGCCGCGCAGACGCACCACATCGGCGGCACTGTAGTTGCGTTTGACGCCACGCCAGCGCGGGTTTTCCGCCCAATCCCTGGCAATGGCGGCGACTTCGGCTTCGCGGTTGTAAAGTCCCATGACCTGCTCCTGTAAACGCGGTTGCGTGACGAATGCAGGCAGTCTAGGTAGGCACTTGTAATTAATGAAATTTATAAATCTTATCCTCGGTATCATCGCAATGAATGATTTGGCATGGCCGCCGCCCGCCCGCTATGCTGCGAAACCTTGATATTGCTGCCAGATACCCCTGACCAGGAGAGTCGCATGTCCAACCGTTTCACCGCCCTGGTGGCCGACGACCACGACGGCAAAGTTCGCGCCGAATTCCAGACCCTGACGCTGGACGCGCTGCCCGACAACGACGTGCTGGTGCGCGTCGGCTACTCCACCCTGAACTACAAGGACGGTCTCGCGGTCACCGGCAAGGGCCGGATCTGCCGCAGCCTGCCCATGGTCTGCGGCATCGACCTCGCCGGCACCGTGGAGAGTTCGCGCCACGCGGACTTCCAGCCCGGCGACCGGGTGCTGGTCAACGGCTACGGGCTCTCCGAGACCCACTGGGGCGGCTACAGCCAGTACGCCAGGCTGCAACCGGAGTGGCTGGTGCGGGTCCCCGCCGCCTTCTCTCTGGAGCAGGCCATGGCCATCGGCACCGCGGGCTATACCGCCATGCTTTGCGTGCTGGCCATCGAGGACCACGGTATACGCCCGGAACACGGCCCGGTGCTGGTGACCGGCGCCGCCGGTGGCGTCGGTTCGGTGGCGGTGCACCTGCTGGCGCAGCTGGGTTATGAGGTCGAGGCGGCCAGCGGCCGCGCCGAAGCCATCGGCGAGTTCCTGAAAGACCTGGGCGCCACCGGTCTGCTGGCGCGCGAGGCCCTGGCGCGGGACAGCAAGCCGCTGGAGAAGGAGCGCTGGGCGGCGGCCGTCGATTGCGTGGGCGGCCAGGTACTGGCCACGGCCCTGGCCCAGATCCGGTACGAGGGCCTGGTGGCTGCCTGCGGCCTGGCCGGCGGCACCGGGCTGCCCACCACGGTCATGCCCTTTATCCTGCGCGGCGTAACCCTGCGCGGCATCGACTCCGTCATGGCCGGCCGCGCGCGGCGCCAGCGCGCCTGGGACCGACTCGCGGAACTGGTGGACCTCAAGACTCTGGCGCGCATCTCACACACCGAGCCCATGAGCAAGCTGCCGGAACTGGCCGAGCAGATACTGGCCGGGCAGATCCAGGGCCGGGTCGTGATCGACGTCAACGCCTGAGGGCCAGGGGTCCGCTGGCGCAGGTCGCGGGCGAAGGCAGGGGGAGTGGTCCGCGCCGGCAGCGGGCGCGTTCCCCTTCTCCTTTCCCTTTTCGCCTTTCCCCTTTCCCTCACCCAGCCGCAACGCCATAATTGCTCGGTAATAGTTGCCAGCATCGGTATCACAGCGATGAATGTCTCACGCGTCGACCTCAACCTGCTGGTCTATCTTGAGGCCCTGCTGCGCGAGCGCAATGTGTCCCGCGCCGCGGAACAGCTGGGCATCACCCAGCCGGCCATGAGCAACAGCCTGCGACGCCTGCGCGACCTGTTCAACGACCCCATTCTGATCCGCACCAGCGGTGGCATGCAGCCCACCGAGCGCGCCCTGGCGCTGGAGCCCCTGGTGCGCGAGATCCTGTCGGCGGTGGAGCGGGTCGTGCAGCCCACTGATTATTTCGACGCCGCCGAAAGCCAGCGGGTGTTTCGCATCATGGCCTCGGACTACGCCGAATCCACCCTGATCCCGCCGCTGCTGGGCCGGTTGCGGACGCTGGCGCCGCATATCACCCTGGATATCGTCACGCCCTCGGATGTGACCTTCCAGGACGTGGAGAAGGGCAAGGTCGACATGGCCATCAACCGCTTCGACCGCCTGCCCCAGTCCTTCCACCAGGCCACCGTGTGGCGCGACGGCTTCAGCTGCCTGATGCACCGGGACAACCCCGCGCAGGCGGACTTCACGCTCGACAGCTACCTCGCACAGCCGCATATCTGGGTCAGCAAAACCGGCGTAGGGGTCGGCACCGGCATGAACCCGGGGGCCAGCCAGAAGCTGGGCTGGGTGGACGAAGCGCTGGCCGAGGTCGGCCGCAAACGCCGTATCCGGGTGTTCACCCGCCACTACCAGGTGGCGGCCCTGCTGGCTCGCCAGCCTGATCTGATTGCCACACTGCCCGCCCAGGCCGCGCGCCTGCACGAGGACGACCCGCTGCTGGTCAACCGCAAGCCGCCGTTCCCCATCGTGCCCATCGAACTCAAGATCGCGTGGAGCCCCCTGCTGCAGCACAACCCCGCCCACCAGTGGCTGCGAAACCTGATTCGGGAGATCGCCGACGCCCTGACTAGCCATTCACCCAAAGAATGACCGGCATAAGCAATATAAATACGAATAATTGCCGGCGACTCCCTACAATGCCCGCATATACCCGCTGAACTGTCGCTCAGACACCGCCATCCGGGAGTTGTTCATGACCGATCGCATCCAGCTGCACGGCCTGCAGATCGCCAGCGCGCTCTACCACCTGGTGCAAGACGAGGTTCTGCCCGGCACCGGCATCATGGCCGACGCCTTCTGGCACGACGCCGCCCGCCTGTTTGCGGCGTTCACGCCCCGCAACCAGGCCCTGCTGGCGCGCCGCGACGCGCTCCAGGCGCGCATCGACGCGTGGCATCAAGGCCACCGCGACCAGCCGTTTGACGCCACCGCCTACCGGCGGTTTCTGGAAGAGATCGGCTACATGCAGCCCGAGCCCGCTGACTTTCAGGTGAGCACCGCCAATGTCGATCCGGAAATCGGCGAGATCGCCGGGCCCCAGCTGGTGGTGCCGGTGATGAACGCGCGCTACGCTCTGAACGCCGCCAACGCGCGCTGGGGCAGCCTCTACGATGCGCTGTACGGCAGCGACCTCATTCCCGAACAGGGGGGCGCCGAGCGCGCCGGCGCCTATAACCCGGTGCGCGGCGCCCAGGTCATCGCCTACGCGCGCCGCTTTCTGGACATGGCGGTACCGCTGCGCAAAGGCTCCCATGCCGATGCCCAGGAGTATTTTATCGAGGGCGGCCAGTTGCGCATCGCCCTGAGCACGGGCGACGAAGTGGGCCTGCAGACCCCGGCCCGGTTCGTCGGCTACACTGGCTCCGACGCGGCCCCTAACGCGGTGTTGCTCAAGCACCACGGCCTGCACATCGAGATCCAGATCGATCCCCAGCACCCCATCGGCAAGACCGACGCCGCCGGCGTCAAGGATCTGGTGCTGGAGAGCGCCATCACCACCATCCAGGACTGCGAGGACTCCGTCGCCGCCGTCGATGCCGAGGACAAGGTGCTGGTCTACCGCAACTGGCTGGGCCTGATGAAGGGCGACCTCAGCGAGCAGCTGGAGAAGAACGGCCACACCATCACCCGCACGCTGAACCCCGATCGCCGCTACAGCGCCGCCGACGGTAGCCCGCTGACGCTGCCGGGGCGCGCCCTGATGCTGGTGCGCAATGTCGGCCACCTGATGACCACCGATGCGGTGCTGGACAGCGCCGGCAAGCCCTTACCGGAAGGCATCCTGGACGGCCTGATGACCAGCCTGATCGCGCTGCACGACCTGCAGAACCAGGGGGGGTTCGACACCCGGCACAACTCCCGCTGCGGCAGCGTGTATATCGTCAAGCCAAAGATGCACGGCCCCGAGGAAGTCAGCTTCAGCGTGGCGCTGTTCGCCGCGATCGAAAAACTGCTGGGCCTGCCCGCCTGCACCCTGAAGATCGGCATCATGGACGAGGAGCGGCGCACCACCGTCAACCTCAAGGCCTGCATCCACGCCGCCAGAGAGCGGGTGATCTTTATCAACACGGGGTTTCTCGACCGCACCGGCGATGAGATCCACACCAGCATGGAAGCCGGCCCGATGGTGCGCAAAGGGCCCATGAAGGATCAGCCGTGGATCAAGGCCTACGAAGACTGGAACGTCGATACCGGCCTGCGCTGTGGCCTGCCGGGCCACGCCCAGATCGGCAAGGGCATGTGGCCCAAGCCCGACGAGATGGCGGAGATGATGGCCACCAAGGCCGCCCACCCCCAGGCCGGCGCCAACTGCGCCTGGGTGCCCTCTCCCACCGCAGCCACCCTGCACGCCATGCACTACCACCAGGTGGACGTGCGCGCCCGTCAGGAAGCGCTGGCCCAGCGGCCCCGCGCCGACCTCGCGGCCATCCTGACACCGCCGCTGCTGGACGATACCCGTTCACTGAGCGTCGCCGATATCCAGCAGGAACTGGACAACAACGTGCAGGGCATACTGGGCTATGTGGTGCGCTGGATCGATCAGGGCGTGGGCTGCTCGAAGGTGCCCGATATCAACGACGTGGGCCTGATGGAGGACCGCGCCACGCTGCGGATTTCCAGCCAGCATATCGCCAACTGGCTGCACCACGGGGTCTGCAGCGCTGACCAGGTCAAGGCGACGTTGGCGCGCATGGCGGCGGTGGTGGATCGCCAGAACCGCGACGATCCACGGTACCGGCCGATGGCTCCCGACCTCGAGGGTTCACTGGCGTTCCAGGCCGCGAGCGACCTGATCTTCAAGGGCCGCGCCCAGCCCAATGGCTACACCGAGCCCCTGCTCCACGCCTACCGGCGCAGGGCGAAACAGCGCGCCGGGAGCTGAACGTCGACAGGAGGCGAGCAAGCCCTGGCGAACCGGAGCGTTCGCCGGCAGGCCGCACAAAGGCGAGCCGCTAGGTATTGAGACTCTGGTCCCGGCAACTGTCGGTGCCAACCTCCGCCACCAGCGCCTCGAGCTCACGGAAGTGCTGGTCCAGGGCAGCAAAGGCCGGGGTTCCCTGCAGCTCTTCGCGCAGGTTGGGCCACAGCCGCACCAGTCTGCGCACCCGCCAGATAAACTCGGTCTGGGTCAGATCCAGGTCCAGCAGTTCCTGGGGCGTAAAGTGCTGGGACAGCTCGCGCGCAGACAGACTCGCCGCGGTCTCCAGGCTTCCCAGACCGCTGCTGCGCAGTGCGGTGAGCAGAGCGCTCACCACCGCCAGCACCGTGGTGGCGCGGTCAGACACCCGCTGCTCGAGATCCTCTGCCAGACGCTTGAGCAGTTCCGCCATGCGCCCGATTGTCTGGTTGCGGTCTACCGCGCAGTGCGCAACCGACTGCAGATCCGCCCCAGCTACCGCAGCCGCATCGTCGATGGTATACACCCGGGCCAGGTGCAGTAATCTCAGCAGCGCATACAGCGGATCCTGTTCGGATTCCGACGCATTGACCAACAGATAAGCACGCAGCGCCTTGAGCCCACCGGCCTCGTCTCCAGCTGCGTCGCGAAGCGCCCACACCATATCCATGCTGTTGATCAACCACGCGCTGGCGCTGACCTGGCGACCGTGCTTGCCGGTGGGAAAACCGGCCCCGTCGGGCCGTTCGTGATGGTCGGCGACCGCCTGCAGCACGCGCTCTGCATAACGCCCCTCCAGTCCCAGAATGCGCGCCGCGATGCTGCCGTGGCGCAGGGTCGCCGCCGAATACTGAAGGGGCATGTCGATATCCGGGGGCTCGGTGGGCGTGTGCAGCAAACCGATATCCCGGGCGATGGCCGCCAGAAAAACATCCTGAAGGCGCTGGTTGTCCCATTTCAGCTGACGAGCCACCAGAGCACTCAGCGCCGCACCGCCCAGACTGCGGGTATACAGTCGCGGAAAACGGCTCGCCATGACCGCCAGCTTCTGCAGAAGGGTGCGGGGCAGCTCACGTTGCAGCATCACATGCCGCAGCAGCGCTGACGCGTCGCTGCCCTGATCCAGCTGGCGCAGATCGTCGGCGCTCGCCATCAGCTCCAACATGTCGTCCAGCAGGCTCCGCGTGGTCACCGGCGTGCGCAGCCCCACCACCGTATCGACCGGATCCTGCAGGCGGTGGCCCGCCAGGCGCAGAGCGGTCCTGGGACTGATAGGCGATCCCTTGGGCAGCAACAACACCCCGAAATCACTGTAGATGTCCCGCTCTGCGACACAACCTTGACCGTCTTCAAGGCCGGCGAGGTAGTCCATGTAAGCGTCGACGCGACGGGTATCGAATGGGACTGCGGACAAGATGCTCCTCCGTACCTGGGCAACCGCGGGGCAGCGGGTACTGCTATCAGTCTGGACCGCCCGGCGGGAAATA
>JAVEVZ010000139.1:0-7926 GCA_034004805.1 Spongiibacteraceae bacterium
ACCTATGTCTCCTTCAACGACCACTACGCCGCGGCGCGCGCCGCCGAGTTGCTGCACCATCCCTGGATGGAGGCACTGGTCTGGGCGCGGGTGCCGGGGGATGTCATTTTCGCGGTCGGGGTGGGTGCCTTCGCGCTGTTCTTTGTGAAGGCGTTTATGAGCGCGAAGGGAACGGCGGCAGACGCCAGACGCTAGACGCCGGGCGATTCGCTCAAGTGCTTCGCGGCATGTCGTCACCGTCATCCGGCAGGATGCCTTCGTCTTCGGCGGCCCCTTCGGGGGTCCAGCCGTCAGCGTACTCGCCGGCCTGGTAGTCGTAGTCGACGGGTCGGTCCTGCTCGTCGGTGCGCTGATACCACTCGGTAACCTCGGCGTCGTGTGAGTCGAAATCGGCGCCGGCGCCGCAGCCTTCAGGGGTTTTTTCGACCACCAGGGCAAAGTCGTCGCCGTGTTCGTCGATGCCGCTGCGCACCGCGTTCTCCAGCGCGGTGACCGCATAGACGTGGCGGATAATCAGCGGATCGGTCTGCAGGTCACGGAAAAAGGCCAGCATCATCAGCAGCAGGATCAGCGCAAAGGGCAGGGCAGACACGATGATCAGGTTCTGCAGCCCTTGCAGCGCCTCGCCCCCGCCCACCAGCAGCATGACCACGGCAATTCCCATCATCGCCAGGCCCCAGAAAACCGTGATTTTCCGGTCCGGCACCGCCTTGCCGCGCTGGGACAGGATGCCCATTACCACCGACGCGGAATCGGCCGAGGTAACAAAAAATATCGCCACGCAGGTCATCGCCAGCAGCGGTGTGATCTGGGCCAGGGGCAGCTGCGCCAGCAGCTGAAAGAACAGATCCTGGGCGCCGGCGTCGGTGTTGATGCCGGCGCCGTTCATGCGCAGCCACATGGCGGTGCCGCCGAAAATACTGAACGCGCCCAGGCCCACCAGGCTGGGCACCACCAGCACGTACTGCACATATTCGCGCAGGGTCCGGCCGCGGGAGATGCGCGCCAGGAAAATCCCCACAAAGGGTGACCAGGACATCCACCAGGCCCAGTAGAACACGGTCCAGTTGGCGGAAAAGTCCGCGGAGGCCGCACCCCAGGACGGCCCCTTGCTCATCATGTGCAGCAGTTCGGAGAGGTATTCGGTAATCGCTGCCGGGATCAGGTTGAGCAGAAACAGGGTCGGGCCGGCGATGAAAATAAACAGCGCCAGCAGAAAGGCCAGGCTGATATTGATATTCGACAGCCAGCGTATTCCGCGGCCGATGCCCGATACCGCCGACGCCACGAAAGCCGCGGTGAGCACCGCGATAATCATCACCAGCCCCGCATTGGGCAGCTTGCCGATGCCGCTGACGATCTCCACGCCGCGCCCCACCTGCAGCGCACCGATACCCAGTGACGCCGCGGTGCCAAACAGGGTGGCGACAATCGCAAACATATCGATCATCCGCCCGGGCAGGCCCTTCGTGTGCCGCTTGCCCAGCAGCACCGTGAAGATGGACGACATCAGGGGCACGCGGCCGCGCCGGTAGGCGCCGTAGGCGACGGCGGCCCCCACCAGGGCATAGACGGCCCAGGCATGCAGGCCCCAGTGGTACAGAGTCTGCGCCATGGCCTTGTGCAGCGCCTCGCGGGTTTCAGGCGCGGCACTGCCGGGAGCGGGTGTAATGAAATACGTCAGGGGTTCGTAGGGGCCGAAGAAAAACAGGCCTATGCCCATGCCCGCCGAGAACATCATCGCGACCCAGGAGAACGTCGAGTACTCGGGCTGCTCGCCGTCGACGCCCAGCGGGATTCTGCCGTAACGGCTGAAGCCGATACAGAGCATAAACAGCAGGATGACCGAGACCAGGGTGTTGAACAGCCAGCCCATATGGGTCACGACCCAGGTCAATGCCGTGTCCGAAACCGCCTTGAGCGATTCGGTGGACAGCACGCCCCAGAGAATAAACGCGAGAATCAGCACCGCCGCGACGCTGAACACCACCCGGTCGGTGGTGTAGACATTGCGCTGCTCGTCCACGGCGATACCCGGCACCAGCCCCGGGTGGATATTGTGCGGGTAGTTCTTTTCGATCCGGTCCAGCAGAGCCCTGGCACGGCTGCTAGCGCTGCGGGCATGCGACGCCTGGTCTGTGGGTTGATTCGGCTCTGTTGCCACGTTTCCGATAACCTCCGGAAGAGTGCAGTGCGTGCGGGCCGTGTGTGAAAAGCCTGTGCGTACAACACGTGTCGATCGGGAATTGCAGGAAGTCTACCGGTGCGACGGCGGGAGAGCGAACGCGCTGCCGTGTGCATCGTGCCGGCAGGTTTCGATACGGTAACCGGCGCTATGCGAATAATCCGTGCGCAAACCAGTTGCCCTGGTCCAGCGCCTGATACACCCAGCACAGCACGCCGTCATCCCGTCGGGCGGTGTAGTAATCCCGCGCCGGCAGGTCCTGCTGCCACCAGGGCGGGCTGATCCGCTCGGGGCCGCGCAACAGGGTCAGGCGGCAGCCCGCCCAGTGCAGCTGGCCGTCTGCGGTGTGCTGCAGCGCTACGGCCCGGGTCAGCAGCCAGGCGGGGCGCGGTGCGCTGAAGTCCGGAGGGAGCGAAGCACAGTCAGCTTCGGTGCCGGAACGCGAAGCGTGCTCAGGCCAGTGGTGGGGCTGCAGGGTGAGGGTCTGCAGGGCGTGTTCGCCCAGCCGCGCACGGAGCCGGCTGGTGAAGTCGGCCACCGGATGGCTGGCGCCGGACTCGGCAAACAGATCGCTGGGGGGTATTGCCTGCGCCTGTAGCTGCAGGGCCTCCAGGCTCAGGCCCAGTACCGGTTCATTCAGCTGCTGGCGCTCCAGACGCAAGCGGGTGAGATCCAGAAAGATAGCCGGGCGGTGGTCAGCCTGAGCCAGGCTGACATCGACATCGCTGTGGCCGCGCGGGTAGTGCAGCCGCCAGTGCAGGCCGCCGCAGCGCTGCTGGCTGGCCCGCAGGTAGTGGCAGAGCTGTTCCAGCTGGTGCTGCATCAGCGCCAGCAGCATGCGCTGGTTCGTCACGGGGTCCAGCAGCGACTGATGGTGCCGGAATTCGCCGGGCAGGCTCAGCAGTGGACGCGGGTCGGCGCGCAGGCCCAGCAGGCGTTCGCGGTAGTCCACCCAGGCGCTGCCCAGGCGGCGTCCAAGGGCCGGGTTGGGCAGCGCCAGCAGATCGCCGAGGGTGTGCAGTCCCAGCCCCTGCAGCGCCCGCACACAGTTTTCTCCCAGGGGCAGGGCCGTGGTCGCCACCTGCTCCAGCAGTGCCGTGCAGGCGGCGTCATCGAGGCCCCAGGCCGCGACCGGCAACGCGTGTTGTCGGCGCGCCAGCAGCCAGGCGGCCTCCGGCGTGCGGCCCAGCCCGCGCACCACCGCGTGGTCCAGTGTCTGCAGTGCCTGGGCCATGCCCTCCAGCAGGGCCTGCAGGCCACGAAACAGGCGCAGGCTGCCGCCGATATCCAGCAGCAGGCTGTGGGCCGGTGCCAGGCTGACCGCCGGCGTGTAGCGGTAGGCCCAAATGGCCAGTTGCGCCAGTGCCTGCCGGTCCCCGTCAGGGTCTTCGGTCTCGATGCGCAGTGCCGGGCACAGCGCCCGGGCGGTGGCAGCACTGACACCTGCGCTCACCCCCTGGGCCGTCGCAGCGGCGTTGACCAGCAGCAACCGACGCCCGGCACTGATCGCCAGCGGGCCCTGTTCGGTTGCCGGGAGCGGCTGCGTCAGCCGCTCAAGGGGCAGCAGGGGGAAATGCAGGCACAGCCAGGTGCTTTTCACAGCCGCTGCGCCCGGGCAGCGGGGCGGGGTCCGGGTCTGGGCCCGGATGGTGGCCCGGACTGAGGCCTGGCCGGGGTGTGGGTATTGGCGCTGGCGGGGAAATCGCTGGCGGCCAGCCACGCCGGCTGTGCCAGCAACAGGCGCTGGCCCGCCTTGCCGCCCCGTTGCTTGTGGATAGTCAGGTACAGGCCCTGATCATCGCTGTGACAGAGGGCCAGGCGCAGGGCGGCGGGTGAGGGTTGCTGCAGGCTGTGCGGGGGGCGGAACACAAAACCGCAGTTGCGCCCCTGACCAGCGGCCAGTTGCAGCTTGCGCAGCTGCGCGTAGCGGGGCGTTTCCCGGGGCCAGTACAAGACCACGGTGCCCGGACGGACCAGGGCCTGCCCAGCGGCCCAGAGCTGTTCGCAGGGTGTGCGGGTGCGCAGGATCAGCAGTTGCTGCAGCGCGATACCGGCATCCAGCCAGGCCGGCGCATAAGGCTGGTGGGGCGGGTCGATCAGCACCAGGCAGGCGCCGCCGGCACTCAGCTGTGCCAGGCCGGGCATCAGCAGGCGCAATTCGCCGCTGCCGGGCTGGGCGCTGCATATTTCACTGAGCGCGTCCCGGGGCCAGCCGCCCTCGTGGAGCAGGCGGTCCAGAGAACTCAACCCGGTCGGCAGGCCCTGCGGGAGCCGTCGGTGGCGCCCGCGCCAGACTTCAGGGCGCGCCAGGTCCTGTTCCAGGCTGGGAGTCGTCGAAGCCATGCACACACCGTAATGCTGTATATATATCCAGCATTATGCTGCGCCAGGTTCGAGTCTGTAAATCCTCCCGCCCTGCAACCGAATGACAAACTACATCCAAGTGTAAAGATAACTAATTGTTTTTCCTGAAAAGATGGGTGATCGCTGCCAGCAATTGCGCCTGGCCTACCGGTTTGGTGAGGAACTCGTCCATGCCGGCCTGGCGCGCGCGGACCAGGTGGTCGCTGCCGGCGTGGGCGCTGAGGGCGATGATCGCGCTGCGCGGGCGCTGCTCCCGCGCCTCCAGGGCGCGGATCTGCTGGCTGGCCTGGTAGCCGTCCAGTTCGGGCATCTCGCAGTCCATCAGCACCAGGTCAAATTCGGCGCGCGCAAACGCCTCCAGGGCCTCGCGGCCATTGGCGGTCAGCACTGGCTGGATGCCCAGGTTGCGCAGCAGCGCGCTGATCACCAACTGATTGACGCTGTTGTCCTCGGCGATAAGCACTTTCAGGGCGCTGAGGTCGGGTGCCTGGGTGGTATCGGATTCGGGAGTGGCAGCGCTGTCCAGTGCCCGGTTGAAGGCATCCAGCAACTGACTGTGGGTGATGGGCTTTTCCACCACGTAGCGGATGCGCGCCGCGGCCAGCTCGCGCTCGGTGGGGCTGAACTGCATGCCGCTGACCAGGATGACCTCGGGCGCCGGCTGCCGGGCGGCGAGGCGCCGTGCCAGGCTTAGCTCCGGATCGTCGAGTTCCTGATCCAGAAGCACCAGGGTCACGGGCTGGCCTTCGCTCTGAATATCCTGCATCAGGGTTTCCACGGCCCGGGCATCGCCGGCGACGCTGACATCGAAACCCCAGCTGGCCAGGGTGCGCTGGGTGATATCGCGGGTGCGGGCATCGGCCAGGGCCAGCAGCAGGCGGCGGCCCGAAAATCGCGGCACGGCCCGCACCGCCGGGTGCTCACCCACTGGCTCCAGCAGGCGCGCGGTAAACCAGAAGAGGGCACCTTCGCCGGGCTGGCTTTCGACATCGATCTTGCCGTCCATCAGCGCCACCAGCTCACGGCTGATGGCCAGCCCCAGTCCCGAACTGTCATCGGGGCGCTGGCCCTGCTGCTCGGCAAAGGCGGTAAACAGCTGCTCGCGGGTGGCCTCATCAATGCCGGGGCCGCTGTCCTGCACCTCGAAACGCAGCTCGATACTGTTGACCGCAGTGCGCCGGGTGCGACTGATGCGCAGCACTACGTCGCCACTGGGCGTGAACTTGAAGGCGTTGCTGAGCAGGTTCAGCAGCACCTGGCGGAGCTTGTTGGCGTCGCCGCGCAGCCACAACGGGACGTCGTCATCGATATCGGCAATAAAGTTGATGTTCTTTTCCACCGCGCGCAGGGAGTAGATCGCCACGCAGTCGTCGATCAGGCGTTCGAGATCGAAGTCTTCGATGACCAGCTCCATGCCGCCGGCCTCCACGACGGCGTAATCGATCAGGTTGTTGAATATCTCCATCAGCGAACGCCCGGAGCGCTCGATGGTGTCGACGTAGTGCAGCTGGTTGTTGTCCAGGGGTGTGCTGCGCAGCAGTTCCGCCATGCCCAGCACGCCGTGCATGGGGGTGCGTATCTCGTGACTCATGGTGCCGAGAAAATTGCTCTTGGCGCGGCTTTCCTGCAACGCCGAGGAGGCGCTTTGCTCCAGCCGGATGCGCTCGTGCTTGGCGCGCACCAGCTCGCTGCTGAGCTGCTGCTTTTCACGCACCGCGCGCAGAATGACCGCATTCGCATCGGCGACTTCGCGCTGCAGTTCATTGATGCGGTCCGCCAGGGCCAGTGAGAAGAAGACCATCATCAGCACCGTGCCTACGGCGGTGTAGCTCTCTATTCCGGCACTGAGGGGCAACAGGCCCAGCGCCGCGAGGTTGGTGCCCACCACGCCGAACAGCAGCAGCAGTATGGCGATGGCAAAATGCCCTGCCGAGGTGGTGATGCCCCGGAGCCGTACGCGCACAGCCACCACCAACGCGATCACATAGACCACCAGCACAATCAGCAGCGCCGAGCGCACCGCCCAGCTGAACTCGAGAAAGCCCGCAATCAGGATCAGCGCCACTGCGAGACCGGCAACGCCCCTGAACGCGTGGTGCAGGCGCTGCGTATTGCCGCGCAGGTTCAGAAATGCGCTGGCGAACAGATAGAAGGTGATCACGCTGAGGGCGTAACTCAGGGTGTAGAGGTGCTGCTTGGGCCACGCCTGTTCAGTGCTGAGGAATTGATAGATATGGCCCTCCTCGGCGGCCATCATGTAGCCGGTGAACAGCAGGTACAGCACATAGAAGAAATAGCTGCGCTGGCGCACCGAAAGGGCCAGGAACAGGTTGTAGATACCCATCACCGCGAGGCTGCCGTAGAGCATGCCGTAGACCAGCACGCGGATATGGTCCTGCTCGAAAAAATACTCGGGCTCCCAGAGACTGGCGTGAAACCGGAACAGCGGATGGCTGTCGACCCGCCACAGCAGAAGGATTTCCTCGCCCGGTGCAAAGTCCAGGACCACGGCGGTCTTGCGGAGTCTCATGGGGCGCTGGCTGTAGGCGAAGTCGGTGCCGACGTTCTGGTACAGCGGTTCGGGTGCCCGGTCCGGGCGCAGCCGGTACAGGTCGCTGGCGTTGATGGCCGCGTAATCGAGCACCACCAGGCGCTCCAGGGGCTGGTCCGAGGTGTTGCGAATGGTGGTCAGCAGCCAGTAGTTGCCGCCATCCAGCCCCAGGTTGACCCTGTCCTGCTTGCCCAGGCGCCAGCGCGGCGAGAAGGACGGGTCGGCAAACATGCGGGCGTTCAGCTGCTTGTCGTGGTCCGCCAGCACCAGAAACCGGCCACCCAGATCCATCCGCAGATCCTCTGTACCCACATCAATGACTGGCACGGGGGGCGCGTGGGGTTCGGCGTTCGCAGCGGCGATGGACAGACAGCACAACAGAACGAAACAGAGGGCGCGGTGCATCGCGTGGGCCTGGAGGGCAGAGAATGTGGCGCCACGATAAGAACCTTGTCGGGCAGCGTCAACAACTGGTCAGCGGCGCGCCGCAGCCAGTACACTGCCACCCATTTCCAGCGGGGCGACAGCGCCCTGTAACCGGCCCGGGAACCCCTGATGCAACACGATCTGATCACGGCATTGACCACAATGCTGAACATGCAGCACCGCATGAACCAGCGCATACATCCCCAGTGGATCGCCCAAAACTTTGCCTGGTACCGGGCCATCTGGATCGAGTGCGGCGAGCTGATCGAACACCAGGGCTACAAGTGGTGGAAAAAGCACACGCCGGACCGCGAGCAGGTGCAGTTGGAAGTAGTGGATATCTGGCACTTCGGCATGAGTGCCCGGTTTGCACCGGACACCGAAATCCCGGCGCTGGCGG
>JAVEVZ010000140.1:0-7884 GCA_034004805.1 Spongiibacteraceae bacterium
GACGGGCCACAGCGGCGCCATGGAAAGGAGCAGGGAAAGCGACAGGGAAAAACGCGGGCAAAAAAAGCGGCGCCGAGGCGCCGCAAGAAGACCAGTTGGGAGACATTCAGTGACTTTGAGGGGGCTTGCCGGCAGGAGTTCCCGGCGCTCGCGAAAAATAGTCAAAATGTTTTATTTATTTTGCTCTACGGCTTCGCTCGCCGGCCCGCCTCTGCCTGGAACGGGGCTTATTCACTGCCCGAAACGGGGCCCACCATCCGCCAGCCAGGCCCGCTCTTGCGCCGTATCCGTGCGGCACAGAGACTGGTTGCGATAGGGGAAGCGCCCGAACCGGCGGATGATCTCGCGGTGCTTTATCGCGTAGCTGAGGCTGCCGTCCAGCAGCTCGTGCAGTGCCTCGGGGGCCGCGGCCCGCAGCGTCTCGAACAGCTGCACCGCCCGGTCCTGATCGGCGAGATCCTCGCTGTGCTCGAAGGGCAGGTAGAAAAAGCTGCGCTCCACCGGCAGCAGGGACTGGTCACGCCCCGCGTCGATGGCCGCGCGCACCACCTCCAGCGCCCTTGCATCGCCGGCAAAGGCGCGGGCCTCGCCGCGGAAACAGTTGCGGGTGAACTGATCCAGCAGCAGCACCAGTGCCAGTTCGGCCCGGACCTCCCCGCGCGCAGGGTCCAGCTCGCCGGCCAGGGCCCGCTCAACCCAGGTGCCGAAGCGCTCGCGGATCTCGGCATCGAAGGCCACACCGCCGCTGAACCAGCGCTTGCGGTAGCGCGGCGCGGGCGCACCCGCCTTATCCAGCGGGCCGAACCAGAAGCGATGGATGGCCTCGCTGGGCAGCTCCGCCCCGGACGCCTGACCGTTGTTCTGCGCCACGCCGCACCCTCCCCGCATTGCACCCCGGGCCTCTGCCTGCAGGCGACCTGCCCGTCTGCCTACCGATTCATCCTGTCTCGACGTCCCCGGGATGCACCTCACCCCGCCTTGCGCTTGTGGGCCAGCGGGGCCATGGATAGACTGACCCACCGATTTTGCCCTGCCGGGCTCGCCGAGGCCGACCCTTGCCAAACGATCGCCTGAATCACCGCCTGGCGGAACTCGCCAGTGCGCAAACGCTGCCCGAGTTTACCCGCATTCACCGCGGCCTGGAAAAGGAGAGCCTGCGCGTCGACGGCGACGGCACGCTCGCCCAGAGCCCCCACCCCGAACGGCTGGGCTCGGCCTTCACCCACCCGCTGATCACCACCGATTTTTCCGAAGCGCTGGTGGAATTCATCACCCCCGTCTGCACCGACGTGGAGGATACCCTCAGCGCCCTGGACCAGGTGCACCGCTACGCCTACGCCAGCCTGCCCGAGGGCGAGCGGCTGTGGACCGCGAGCATGCCCTGCGTGCTGGGCGAGGACAGCGATATCCCGGTGGCGCGCTACGGCAGCACCAACGCGGCGCGCATGAAGACCGTCTACCGGGTGGGGCTGGGTCACCGCTACGGCCGCAAGATGCAGACGATCTCCGGCATCCATTACAACGTGTCGCTGCCCATGACCCTGTGGCCGGTGCTGGCCGCCCAGGACGGCAGCACCCTGCCCCTGCAGGACTACATCACCGAGCGCTACTTCGACCTGATCCGCAACTTCCGCCGCCACAGCTGGCTGCTGGTCTATCTGTTCGGCGCCTCGCCGGCGCTGTGCAAGAGCTTTCTCGACGATCGCCCGCACCAGCTCGACGAGTTCGACGGCCACACCCTGTACCTGCCCTACGCCACTGCGCTGCGAATGGGCAACCTGGGCTACCAGAGCAGCGCCCAGGAAGACCTGCCGATCTGTTACAACAGCCTCAAGCGCTATATCGACACGCTGAAAGACGCCATCACCCTGCCCCACCCGGCCTACGAAAAACTGGGCCTGACCCGCGACGGCGAATACCTGCAGCTGTCCACGGCGCTGCTGCAGATCGAAAACGAGTTCTACAGCACCATACGCCCCAAGCGGGTCACGCGCTCCGGCGAGATTCCCCTGGGCGCTCTGCGCGAGCGCGGGGTGGAATACCTGGAGGTGCGGCTGCTGGACGTCAACCCGTTCCTGCCCCTGGGCATGGACGCCGGTCAGCTGCGCTTTATCGACGCCTTCCTGCTGTACTGCCTGTTCAGCGACAGCCCACGCTGCGACGAGCGCGAGCGCAAGGCCCTGGGTGAGAACCTGCACAAGGTGGTCAACCGCGGCCGCGAACCGGGCCTGAACCTGGATTTCAACGGCAGTGAACGCTCACTTCAGGACTGGGGCCGGAGTATTCTCGACGGCATGCGGCCCATCGTGGAGCTGCTGGACCAGGCCCATGGCAACGGCCTGTACCGGGACACCCTGGAGCAGGCCGGCGCCCTGCTGGGCAATGCCGACCTGACCCCCTCGGCGCGGGTACTGCGCGCCATGCGGGAACACGGCCTGTCGTGGCGCGATTTCGCCCTGGCGCAGTCGAATATCCACGCGGCGTATTTTCGCGAGCGCCCGCTGGACGCGGACGTGAACCGCGCCTTCCAGCGCCAGGCGCGGGAGTCGCTGCGCCGCCAGGCTGCGCTGGAGGCGGTGGACCAGGAGGACTTCGAGACCTACCTGGCCAGCTACTACCGGCAATACCATCAGCTGTGAACCTGCTCGCCCACTTCGCCCTGGCCGACGGTGACCCCGGCTGGCTGCTGGGCGCGCTGCTGGGAGACCACGTCAAGGGCCCGCTCCGGGGCGCCTGGGAAGCGCGCACCGAGCAGGGCATTCGCCTGCACCGCCGCATCGACGCCTATATCGACCACCACGCCGGGCGCCGCGCCACCCTGCACGCCATGCCCGCGCCACTGCGCCGCTACGGCGGCATTCTGCTGGATATCCACGACGACTATCTGCTGACCCGCCACTGGCCGCGCTTTCACAGCGGGTCCCTCAGCGCGCTCAACGCCCGGGTCTGCGGCCTGCTGGACGCCGCGCAGGACGAACTGCCGGCCAGCGCGCGCCGCCACGCCCGGGCCGTCACCGACCACCAGCTGCTGCTGGCCTTCGCCGACTGGACCGCAGTGGCGGGCAGCGTCGAACGGGTCGCACTGCGCCTGCGTCAGGCCGGCCTTGGCGAGGCCGGCACCCACTGGCTCAACGCACAGCACGACGCCCTGGAGCAACGCTTCCTGGCGTACTACCCCGACCTGATCACCCTGGCCGCCGAACAGAAACACGCCTTCGAAGTCAAATGACGCTGGACGCTGGACGCTGGACGCTGGACGCTGGACGCGCGGCGATGGCGGGAATACGGGTTGGCCAGCGCCCCGTCGACCTGGCACAACGCATGATAGAGAGTGCCCAGTCAATGCGCTGGCACCGGTTTTAAGCGTCCGACGTCAGACGTCCAGCGTCAGACTCAAATACGCGAGACGGAAGACGGAAGACGCTACAAGCGGGCTGGACGCCAGGCGTCCAGCGTCCAGCGTCAGACGTCAGCCCCCCTTCAACGCTGCACAATAAAATTATTGAACAGCAGGTCGTCGACGTACTGGTTGCCCTCTTCCTCAATCAGCACATTGCGCACCGCCGCCAGCGCGCTCTGGCGCAGCAGTTCCTTGCCCTCCATGGTCTCCAGGTCTTCCGGATTCTGGGCGCTCAACAGCATTATCAGCTCGTGGCGGATATAGGGCATATGGTGACGCACACCGCGAATACCCTGCTCACCGCCGCTGACCCGCAGCGCGATCTCGGCCTTGAGGAAGCGCAGCGGTCCGGGGCCGCCGTAATTGGTGACAAACGCCGGTTTGAGTTCGATGTACTGGCTGCCCACCACCACGTCGGTTTCGCCGGGCTCGGTCTGCGCCCAGGCGGCGGAGCCCAGCAACAGAGCCATCAGTATCGCGATTTTCATTTCCACACCCTCGGGGCAGCTGGGAACACGGTATCCACGCAAAGCGCGGGCTTGAGTCGGTAGGCGGTTTGCCCTAGCGTTAGCGCCTTCCTCACAGGGGCCCGCACCATGCCGCTCAGCAACCGCAGTATCAATAGCCTGATCGTCGTTGCCGTTATCGGCCTGATGGGTTATGCACTTTACAGCCAGTATGTCGACGGACTCGAGCCCTGCCCATTGTGCATGACCCAGCGGATTTTTTATTGCCTGACCGGCGCCATCGCGCTGCTGGCGGCACTGCACAACCCGCGCGGCTGGGGCGCCCGCGTCTATGGCGTACTGATCGCTCTGAGTGCGGCGGCGGGCGCGGCGGCGGCGGGCCGCCAGGTCTGGCTGCAGCACCTGCCCCCCGACCAGGTGCCCGCCTGCGGCCCGTCCCTGGAGTACATGCTGGAGACCTTTCCCTTCAGTCACGCCCTGAAAATGCTGGTGCTGGGGGATGGCAACTGCGCGCTGGTGGACTGGGTCTTTCTGGGCCTGAGCATGGCCGAGTGGTCGCTGCTGTGGCTGCTGGCCCTGGTGGCGGCCGGCGCGGTGCAGGCATTGCGGCGCTGACATGATCCGCGGACTCGCCATACTTCTGTTCTGCCAGTGGCTGGGCGAGGTCGTCAAGACCGCCCTGGGCCTGCCCCTGCCGGGGGCCGTACTGGGCATGCTGATCCTGCTGCTGGCGCTGTTTGCTCTGGGCGGACCCGATGACGGCCTGCAGAAAACCTCGAACCAGCTGATCCAGTACCTGGCGCTGCTGTTCCTGCCCCCCGCCGTGGGGCTGTTTTTTCTGGGCCCGACGTTTGCCGATCAATGGCTGGCCATGGCGGGCGCCATTGTGCTGGGCACGACGCTGACCCTGCTGTTCTGCGGCGCGCTACTGCGCTGGCTGACCCGGAGCCCGCCGCAATGAGCGCCTGGTTCGGCACTCTGGGCGCCCTGCTGCTTACCCTGCTGGCGTTTCTCGCCGGCGAGCGCCTGTACCGGCTCAGCGGGCGCCTCGCGCTGCTGCACCCGACCATCGCCGGGGCGGTGTTAACGGCGGCGGCGCTGCACCTGCTGGAGGTCGACTACGATCGGTACATGCGCGGCAACGAAACCCTGCAATTTCTGCTGGGCCCGGCGACCGTGGCACTGGCGGTTCCCCTGTATTACCAGTTGCACCTGGTGCGCGGCCTGGTCGCGCCGCTGCTGATCACCGTGGTTGCCGGCGCGGCCTTCGCCGTTCTGTCGGCGCTGGGTATCGCCTGGTGGCTGGGCGCCAACCCGCAGACCTTGCTGTCTCTGGCCTCAAAATCCGTGACCACCCCCATCGCCATCGGTATCAGCGAAGAGATCGGCGGGCTGGTGACGGTGACCACCGGCGCCGTGGTGTTTACCGGCGCGGCCGGCATTGTGCTGGCGCCGCCCCTGTTGCGCTGGCTGCGGGTGGACGATCCCCGCCTGTGGGGCTTCTGCATGGGCCTGGCGGCCCACGGCGTGGGCACGGCGCGGGCCTTTGAAATCAACCCCACCGCTGGCGCCTTTGCCAGCCTGGGGCTGTGCCTGACCGGCACCCTGAGCGCGGTAATCATTCCGCTGGCGGTCACGGCGGGCCGCTTCTTCGGATAAAAACCGCTTCATGAACAAGCTGTTATGCCTTGCTCCTAATGTACTGCTCAAATATATTGTGACCGTCCGGGAGACCCGCATTGAGAAACATCCGGATCAGGCGGCGCGATGCCCCCCGCGCGACTACCCGTCGCCGTCGCGCGACAACAATAAGGAACACAGGCCATGTCGGATAACTGCGATATCAAACAGCGCTGGAGCGATGTCGATCGACTGCTGAAGCGCTGGCTGGCGGCGCGCCAGGATCTCATCGTTCAATACTGCGGATTGAGCGGCGTGCAGAAACTCTCGCCGTCCAGCAATAACTGCGCCCGGCTGCGCAAGCTGTGCGGCCTGTTGGTCGACTACGTCTCGGCCGGTCACTTCGAGGTCTACCACGAGCTGCTGCGGGAGGGCGAAGCCTTCGACGACGGCGGCGCCGCGCGGGCCACAGCGATACTGGCCAGATTGCAGGACAGCACCGCCGCCGCGCTGCACTTCGATGAACAGTACGGCGAGGCGACCAGTATTGTCGACGCGGGACTGCTGGCCAAGGACCTGTCCCGGCTGGGCGAGTCCATGGCCGCCCGCTTTGAACTGGAGGATCGCCTGGTCGCGATACTGCACCAGGCTCACCAGGCCAGGGTGGCCTAGGCCATCCCATGTCGCAGCGCCCCTGGCTTGTCCCGGCAGTACTGGCCACTGTCCTGCTGAGCGGCTGCGACAGCTACGAAGTGCCCAGCGCCAGCTGGGAGTACGCCGTGCAGGGCCTGCACAGCGGCTGTCTGAGCAGCGATGGCAGTCTCGCGGTGGTGGGCTCCATCGCCCACGGCGGCAGCCTGTGGCGGGTCGACACCCAGGCCCGCGCCTTTGACTGGAATCACCGTGCAGGGGAGCAGAGCACGCTGGTTGCCTGCGGCTTCTCGCCGGATGCCCGGTTCGCCCTGACCGCCGACCCGCAAACCCTGGTGCTGTGGGATACCGCCAGCGGCAGTGCGCTGCGGTTCTGGAGTTCGCCCGCGGAGGTTCTGGGGCTGGCGCTCACCCCCGCAGCGAACTACGCGCTGCTGGGGCTGGCCAATTTCAGCGCTGTGCTGTTCGACGTGAAAAATGGCGGCATCCAGCGCATTTTCCAGCATCAGGACCGGGTGCGCAGTGTCGCGCTGAGCGCCGATGGCCAGCTGGCCCTGACCGGCGCCGAAGATCGCAGCGCACGCCTGTGGAACCTGCAGAGCGGCGAGCTGCTGCAGCGCTGGGATCACGACAGGGAAGTGACGGTGGTGGCGCTCAGCGACGATGGCAACCGCGCGCTGAGCGTGGCCAAATACGACAAGGCGGTGATCTGGGACACCCGAACCGGTGCGGCAGTGTGGGAACTGCCGCTGGGGGCAAGCGCTGTCAAACGTGGCGAGACCTTTACCAGCGCGCGCTTTTCCAGCGACGGCCAGCAGCTGCTGACGGGAGACAACGAGCGCCGGGTGCGCCTGTGGTCGGTGACGGATAAAACCCTGCTGGCCAGCTGGCAGGTTCCCAAGCGCGATCCCTGGAAACCCACCGGCGCCTCGATACTGGCACTGGCCTTCACCCCTGAACCGCAGCGCTATATTGCGCTGGCGTCCAACGGCTACGCACACCGGCTGTCCCTGCCGGCGCGTTGAGCCTTATTCCGCGGCCTGACCCTGCTGCTGCACGCCGAGCAGTTCGACCTCAAAGATCAGCGCGGCGTTGGGGCCGATGGGGCCGCCGCCGGTGCCGCCCGGGCCGTAGGCCAGTGCCGGCGGAATAAACAGCTGCCACTTGGAACCCACGGGCATCAGTTGCAGTGCCTCTACCCAGCCCGGAATCACATCGCTGACCGGAAACTCCACGGGGGCGCCGCGATCGTAGGAACTGTCGAACTTGGTGCCGTCGAGCAGGGTGCCCACGTAGTGGACCTTGACCACATCGTCGGCGCCGGGCGTCTTGCCATCACCCGCTTCCAGCACCTTGTACTGCAGCCCGCTGTCGGTCACCACAACGCCCTCTTTCTTCGCGTTGGCAGCGAGAAACGCTTCGGCCTCGGCCAGGTTCTTGTCTGCTGCGACTGCCTGCTGGGCCTGCTGGCGGTCCACCTGCTGCTGCTGGAAGGCCTGCAGCTGCTTGATCATCTCCTCCTCACCGAAACGCGGATTGCCCTGCACGGCGTCCTTGACCCCCAGATTAAAGGCGTCGATATCCAGGTCCAGCTCCTGCTTGATGCGGTTGCCCAGGTTGAGGCCCATGGCATAGCTCATCTTCTGCTCGTCAGTGCTCAAGGCTGCCTGATCCGACTCGGCGGCCTGGTCGGAGGGCTGGCAGCCCACCAGCAGGGTGGCGGCGGCCACCGCAGCGCAAAGGGTC
>JAVEVZ010000141.1:0-7855 GCA_034004805.1 Spongiibacteraceae bacterium
TTCCAACAGGCGCACATCCACCGCGACGCCTTCGACAGCTCGGCACAACGCACGGCGGTATTAGCGAGGATCGACTTTGTGGTGAATGTGCACACCATTCTCGCCCAGGTGGCACTGACGCACCGCCTGGTGGAGCGCTTTGGCGTGGGCGCCACGCTGGCCGTGGTTCCGGTGGCATTGATGGCCGGCTTTGCGGCACTGGCCGCCGCGCCGCTGCTGGCGACTTTGCTGGCGGTGCAGGTACTGCGACGCGCCGGCAACTACGCGGTGACCCGCCCTGCCCGCGAAATGCTGTTTACCGTTTTGTCTCGCGAAGAAAAATACAAATCCAAAAACTTTGTGGATACCGTGGTGTACCGCGGTGGCGATGCCATCGCCGGCTGGATATTTGCCGGGCTGATGGCCTTGGGTCTGGGCTTGAACGGCATTGCCATTGCGGCAATTCCGCTGGCGGCCCTGTGGGCGGGAGTGGCATTGTGGCTGGGCAAACGCCATCGCTCGCTGCGCAGCCCTGCGCCGCAACCAGAGACAACCACTGCACAGGAGACTCCGTCATGAGCAAACCACTGTCAGGATGGCCGCGGCGCCGGGTTCTCAAAACCCTGGGCGGCCTCAGTCTGGGCTGGATGGCAGGATCGGTAACCGCACCGGGTGCGGCCCGGGCCGCGGCGTCGCGGCAGCCGCTGCTGCGCACCATTCCGTCCTCGGGCATTGCCGTCCCCGCCATCGGCCTGGGCACGGCGCGCAGTTTCAGTCTTGCCGGCCTGGGCCGCGACGTCCCGAACACCGTGGCCGCGCTGCAACTGTCGCCGCAGGCACTGGAGGCACGCCTGGCCCCCTTGCGCGATGTGCTGAGCGCATTCCATGCGGAGGGCGGCCGGCTGGTGGATTCCTCGCCCATGTACGGTACCGCGGAGGATCTGGTGGGCCGCTTCGCGGCGGAACTGGGTATCGGCGATACGCTTTTCATGGCCACCAAGGTATGGAGCGTGGGCCGCGAGGCCGGTATCGCGCAGATGGAGCAGTCGATGCGACTGTTGCATTCCGACCCTATCGACATGATGCTGATCCATAACCTCACCGATTGGCGCACCCAGTACCGCACGCTGCGCGACTGGCAGGAGCAAGGCCGTATACGCCATATCGGCGTCAGCCATTCCAGCACCGCAGCCCACGACGAGGTCGAGAAAGTGCTGCGCGCCGAGCGCTTCGATGCACTGCAGATCAACTACAACGCCGCGGACACCCATGCCGAGCAGCGGCTGCTGCCGCTGGTGCAGGAGCAGGGTCTGGCAGCGGTGATCAATGTGCCGTTCGGCAGTGGCGAGCTGTTCGCCCGGGCGCGGGGCAAGCCGCTTCCGGAATGGGCGTCTGATTTCGATGCGGACAGCTGGGCGCAACTGTTTCTCAAATTTGTTATCGGCCACCCCGCCGTGACCTGCGCCATTCCCGCCACCAGCAAGGCGAAACACGCCCGCGACAACACCCGGGCCATGTACGGACGCATGCCCGACGCCGGCCAGCGCCGTCAGATCATCGCGCACCTGCAGTCGCTGTAGGCGAGTCTGCCGGACGAGCCCTCAGCTGCGCCACACCACGGGGCAGTCCGGCCCGTCGAGGATATCGCCCTCCCGCACAAACGCGTGGTGGGGCTTCTGCGGCACGCCCTGGCGCAGGTAATAACGCACATCGTCGCCGCAGTAACGCAGGCTGATGGCCCGCCGGCGGCGGTCCTGGCTCAGGTTGCCGCCGGCGGCATGCAGGGTGCGGGCGTGGTGTACCGTCATATCGCCAGGCCCCAGGGCAAACTGCAGCAACTCGACCTCCCCCGCTGCCGCCATGGCCTCGACGTCCGGCACTTCATCGCCGACGGTCCCCTCCATCGTGCGATTGGAGACAAACCAGTTGGGGCGCGACAGCTGATCCCAGCGGTGTGAGCCCCTGGCAAAACTCATGGCGCCAGTCTCGGCATCGGCGTAGTCCAATGGAATCCACGTCGTACACACCTGTTCGCCCACCACGTGGAAATAGGACAGGTCCTGATGCCAGGCGGTGCGCTCGGCCGTGTCCGGCTCCTTCACCAGCACGCTGTCTTCCCACATATTCACTTTGCCCGAGCGCAGCAACGCGCCGACAACAGCGCCCAGCTCCACGTTGAGCGCAAAGCGACGGCAATCGTCGTCGACGCGCCAGTGATCCGTCCCCGACACAAATCGGCCGCGCCCGGTGCGGCCATCGGTCAGTACCGTATCGTCGGCTAGCGCCATCTCCTGCCCCATAACAGACATGTCATACATGGTCTTGCCGATGGACTCGGTGACCAAGCGCTCCACCGCAGGCGCCATCGCCAACACAAAGTCCGGATGCAGCACGCCCCGCAGACAAACCACCCCGTCCTCCCAGAATGCCGCGATTTCCTCCTCGGTGGGCATTCGCAACACTGCCTGTTCAGTCATGTGCGTGTACCTCTTCATTTTAAGTCTGACGTCGGACGTCGGACGCTAAGGATGGGAGCAAGGCTCAGCGTCTCCCGTCTCCCGCCCCTGTCAGCTCACCGTCACTGACACCGGCACGTTGCCGATGCGTGGCATGCCGCTGTAGGGGTCGAAGTCGACTTCGGTGTTGAGCAGCCGGCCGGTGTTGCTGCCGACTTCCCGCAGCCTGGCCCCTGATTCACTGTCTGTCTGCCCGTCATCTTGCGGCAGATCGCCAAACCCGTGGGACATGGCGATCACACCGCAGCGCAGGGTGGCATCCGCTTCGACGATCGCGTCGATATAGTCGTAGGCCGAGCGGATGATCACCTGGTCGCCGTCCTGCAGCCCGAGCCGGGTCAAATCCTCCGGGTGCATGTAGGCCGGGTTATAGGTCTTGCCGCCGTGCAGCCTGGCAATATTGCGCCCCGATGAATTCATAAACTGGTTGCTGCGCCGGGGCTCCAGCCGGTAGGGGTAGTCACCGGTGTCACCGCCCTGGGCGTACTGGTGATAAAAAGCCTGCAGCTCCGCCATCATGGTGGTGTCCGCCAGGCTCAGTCGCGCCGTGCAGTCGGGATCCCGCGGTGCGATGCGCACATCGGCGTCCCACACATGCCCGTGGGGATAGCGCAGCACCTCGTCGAAGGGGATACGGGCATTCGCGGCCATGCGCCGGTAGAGGGTTTCGGTATCCGTTTCCTCGTTCCGCCCCAGGCGGAGGGTGCTGGGCGGCGACTCGGCGTAGGGGCCGAAGCCGTAGCCCATCACCAGTTCCAGATCCAGATCGAGGCGGCGCGCAAGGCCGTGGAAGAACTGCCACTCCTCCAGCAGATCCGCGCCGGGCGGCGGCTCGACAATACGCGGGCTGTACTGTGCATAGGTGCCGGGGATGCCCATGCCCAGGCCATAGTACTTGCCGGTTTCCGCGGGCTGGCTCATGCCCGGCGTCTCCAGGGTGAGCATTGGCGCTATCACGTAATGTGCCAGTCGGGCAGTTTCCGACATCTGCGGATCGAGGGTGACCAGCAGATCCAGCGCCTGCATTGCGCGGTAGGTCTTGCGCTGGTCGGGCCAGGCCGTCATCGGGTTGCCCCCCAGGCAGATCAGCGCCTTCACCTGCCCCTCGCCTTCCTGCAGGATTTCCTCGGCGAGCGCCCCGGTGGGCATGCCGGCAACAGAGCAGGTGAGGCCGCGCATGCGCATCGGCTCGCCAAAACCCCAGGCCGGAAACGGTGGGAACGGCTGGGCGCGGGGCTGCCACGGCGGCAGCATCGCATTGGGCCGCGTGACCACATCGCCGGCGCGGCCCCAGCGCCCGCACAGGGTCGTCAGGCACAGCGCCAGGTACTCGGTGAGGTTGCTGTTCATGGAGAAGCTGGCGCCGGTACCGGTGTTCACGGCCCCGCGTCGCGCGCCGGCAAAAATACGCGCGGCACGAACCAGTTGCGCGGCTTCGATACCCGCCCGGCCGGCGACATAATCCGGCGTGTAAGGGGCGACCTGGGTTCGCAGCGCCTCGAGGCCCTCGGCGTGTTCAGCGACAAACGCCTGATCGTACAGCTGCTCCTGCAGCACAACGTGGATCATGCCCGCCAGGATGGTGGGATCTTCCCCCGGCCTTGGCTGCAGGTGAACGGTCGCCCTGCGCGCTGTCTCGGATTTTCGCGGATCGATAACAACCAGCTGCATGCCGCGATTGACAGCGTCTTTGAGCTTCTGTGCCGGATTCTGGCACGGTATGCCCGCGGCTTTGGAGATCACCGGATTGACGCCGATCAGCACCCAGCTGTCAGCCGTGTCGAAATCCTGGTCGCCGCCCTGCCAGATACCGTGCAGCGCCTGCGCGATCTGTTTGTTGGGCTGGTCTATGGTGTTGGAGGTGAAAAACATCGGCGAGCCGATGGCGTTGAGCAGCGCGAAGGAGCACGCAGTACCCGCGGGATAAGGCAGCGAATTGGTGCCCATATAGATCGCCACCGCGCGGGGGCCGTGCCGGGCGATAATCGCGCGCAGCCTGTCGGCCACCTCGTCCATGGCGGCTTCGCTGGCAATCGCCTGAAAACCTCCATCCGGCTGGCGCTTGACGCTGTGCAGCAAACGCTCCGGGTGGTTGTGGTACTCCGGCAGCGCGCGTCCCTTGGGGCAGGTATAGCCCTTGAACAGCGGGTTGTCCGGGTCACCGGTGACCTTGACCAGCCGGCCATTCTCGGCAGTGGCCAGAATGCCGCAGTGCGCGAGGCACAGGCGGCAGATACTGGGCTTTGTCGTACTCATATCTTCAATTCCTGCCACTAACTACTGGTGCTTGGAAACGCGCACCGGCACGGCGCTCATGCGCGGGATACCCGTGTAGGGATCGTAATGGGTTTCGACGCTGATCAAGCGGTTGGTAGCTGAGCCCTTTTCGTGGATATCTTCATTCCGTTCGGGGTCTCCACCAAAGCAGTGGGTCATCGAAATAACCCCGGGGCGAATACCCTCTTCCAGCTCCACTATGCCCCTGATATCGGAGTACGGCGATTCGATATGAATTACGTCACCCTTGACGATACCCAGACTTGCCGCGTCGGAGGGATTCATAAAGGCCGGATTGAATTTGTATTTGCGCAGTTGTTTCGGATTATTGCGCCCGGTGGAGTTAAATACATCCGGCGTGCGACGACTGATCAGCCGGAACGGGTAACCGGTAAAACGCTGGTGGTCGGGCGGCTCGCCGAGGACCTCGTCCAGTTCGGCCATCATGGTCGGGTCGGCAAGCTGTAACCGGGCTGTCCAGCCCGCCTGCTTCTCGTCGACGTAGACGGCTTCATCATCAAAGACGTGTCCGGCCGGATACTGCTTGACCGTTGCCAGCGGCACCCGCGCCTGCTCGGTAATCCGTTCGAACAATTCATCGGTGCTGGGTTTGTTCTGCATATCCATGCTGATATGCGGCGGTGGCTGGCCGGTCACTGCCCAGCTGTAGGCGACATCGAACTCCAATGGCAAGTCCATGCGCCGGGCAAGGCCGTAGAAAAACTCCCACTCCTCGATCAGGTCGGAACCTTCCAGCGGCTCCACCGTGGCCGGCGCGTACTGCGCATAGGGCTCACTGAAGCCGAAGCCGGCGCCGAAGTACGACAGCATTTCATTCGGCAGGGTGATCGCCGGCGCTTCGAGCGAATGTTTGCAGGCCATGACGTAATCGGCGAGATGACAGCTGTTGTTCGCAATCTGTAGATCCAGACACACAAACAGATCGAGTTTTTTCAGCGCCGCCAGGGTTTTCTCCTGGTCGGGCCAGGCGAGCAGCGGGTTGCCGCTGATGCAGATCAGGGCTTTGATCTGGCCTTCGCCGTCCAGCAGAATTTCGTCGGCCAGCGCCGAAGTGGGCATGCCGACCGCGGTATTGGTAAAGCCCCGCACGCGCAGCTTTTCGCCCAGCCCCCAGCCTTTGTACGGTGCATTGGCCTGCGCCCGCGGCGTGAATTTTGGCCCCATCACACCGGGGTTCGGCACCCGCTCCCCCGCCTTCAGCCAGCGCCCGCACAGGGTCATCAGGCACATCAACAAATATTCGGTAAGATTGCCGCGACCGGCCATGTTCGTGCCAGTACCGGCGGTGCAGCCGCCGCGCTGCGCCGAGCCAAAAACGCGCGCTGCCCGCAGCAACTCCTCCGCCGGCACGCCCGCGCGCTGAGCGACATACTCCGGTGTAAAACCGTCAACCTGGGCCCGCAGCTGCTCAAAACCCGCAGCGTTTTCAGCAACAAATTCCGCGTCGTATAACTGCTCTTCGATGATCACGCGGATAATACCGGCCAGCACGGTCGGGTCCTCACCCGGGCGCGGCTGCAGGTGTACCGCCGCCCACTGCGCACACTCGGTGCGGCGTGGATCGATTACCACCAGCTGCATGCCATTCTTTTCCACAGCGTCTTTCAGGCGCTTGGCCGGATTCTGATTCGGCACACCGCCGGATTTCGCCACCAGCGGATTCACACCCACCAGCAGCCAGGTGTCGGCGTCGTCGAACACCTGTGCGCCGGCCTGCCAGCTGCCGTGCAGGGCCGGCGCCACCGCCTTGCCCGGCTGGTCGATGGAGGCGGCTGTAAATCGCATCGGCGAACCCAATGCATCCATCCATGCGTGCTGGATGGGCTGGGTGGTGGGATAAGTAAAAATAAATGTGCCGGCGTAGGTCGCGACCGCGCGGGGACCGTGCTCGGCAATGATGGCCTGCAGCCGCTCGGTAATTTCATCGAGCGCCGTCTCCGAAGCGATCTCGACGAACTCGCCATTCGGCAAGCGCTTCATACTTTTATAGAGACGGTCCGGATGGTGCAGGGTGTTGACCATCTCCCGCCCCTTGATACAGCTGTAACCGTGAAATACCGGATTATCCTTGTCGCCAATGATATTGACCGGCCGGTTGTCTTCCACATCGACCAGCAGCGGACACATCGCGGCGCAGGAACGACAGATTGCATTGACGCGCGGCATAAAGGCCACCTCCGGGTGGTATCTCAAAGGGGTCGCTGACAGGCCCTGATGCAGGTCGAACCATGGTCAGCGCGTTCTTTCTTCACCGGGCGAGCCATGACCATCCGTCTGACCCGCACGGCGCGCAGCAATATTGCAAACACTGACCGTTGGCTGCACTGACAAGCCTGTCATGCACCTGCCTGCAACGGGTCAGGGCTCTTGCGGATTCGTACCGGAATACCACTCAGGCGCGGCATGGCGTTAATAGTCTGGCGGTCATGGCGGCTGCTGGTCAGCAGGTTGGTAGAGACTCCCTGGCAGCCCGATTCATCAGGGCTTCCGGGCAGGTTGCCAAATCCATGACTGATCGAAACCACACCGCAGCGGAGATTCGGGTCCGCACTGGCGAACGCCTCCACGCGCCCGTGGCGGGATTCAATGCTGATCCGATCGTTTTCCCCTATCTTTTCGCGCTGCATATCCTGCGGATTCATATATGCCGGGTTGTAAGGCAGGCGCTTCCTGATGGCAGGCAGATCCTTGCAGGCGGAATTCAGCGCATCGCGTTCGCGGCGGGCGGCAAGGCGGTAGTCAAACTCAGGGTCACTGTCCGGCCCCGAGAGCACCTGTCCCAGTTCAGCAGCGACATCTGCGGGGACAGTGGTAAAGCGGTGGGGGGTCTCAGGGTCGCCCGGCTCCACCACCACAGCGGGGCCACCCAGCACCACCCCGTGGGGATGTTCGGCAATTTCACCCACTGACAGTGGGCAATGTTGCGCAGCAATCTCCAACCGCGCATCGGTGGTGGGAGGCCGGTTCATATCCAGCGCCTGCCCCCAGTAGCTGAGCTCAAGGTTCTATCGCTTGGCGAGTCCCCAGAAGTAGTACCAGTCATCGCGGACATCCGCGCCGGC